>CAMVDF010000008.1 GCA_947166195.1 uncultured Lachnospiraceae bacterium | reverse complement strand
CAGGCAAAATAAAGAAAGAAAAGCCACTTGCAGAGATTACAGATGATGAGATCCCGTATGATATACCAGAAAGTTGGAGGTGGATAAAATTTGGAGAAATATATAATCTTACAAATGGTCTTGCTTCGAGAGGGAAAGCAGGAAACCCTATGTGTCCAGTTTTAAGACTGGCAGATTTGTCAAATAATTGCGTTACTACAGACAATGTCAGATTGTTGAGAATTGAGGAAAAGGAAAAGCTTTCGCATCTTGTAAAAAAAGGAGATCTTATTTTTATACGTGTAAATGGCTCAAGAGAGCGAGTTGGTAGAGCGTATTTTTATGATGGAGATGAAGAAATATCTTACTGCGATCATCTTTTTTGTGGTCATGCTCTCGCATCTTCTATTGATGTGAAATTTATTCAGTATATTTTTAATAGTTACTTTAATAGATGTCAGCTAAAACCGGAAATTAAAACTACTGCAGGTCAAAACACCATAAGTCAGGAAAGTATGAAGAATATTATTCTTCCTCTACCACCGCATAGAGAACAACAACGAATAGTGGCGAAAATAGAGGAACTTCTGCCCCTGTGCGATCGGTTGGCTAAATAACTCTTTCTCTCAAAGATTTACATGTGATACAAAGCGCCCCAGATATATCCGGGGCGTTTTTGTGTCCACGGTGGACTTTTTTATTGTAATTATCATCATATAGTTGGTTGTGAGATGTTTTCGGTAATGATATCATATTATCAACTCTGAAATCATTTTTAATAGAGAGGTGTTTTATGAACAGGACTTCAATGAGAATACGCAGGATCAGGCAGATATTGGCTATGGCTGTTATCTGTTCTCTTGCGATAAATAACAACATGACACTGCTGGCTTCAGAAGCAGCTGATCAGACGGATGCGGTATACGAGAATCAGATATTATCCGAAAATGACGCTGTAAGTGCCGATGAAACAGTATCTGAAGACAGTCAGATCAGTGACAATACCGTAAGTGATGACAAAACGGACGAAGAAGATACAGGAGACGTATCTATTTCTGACGATGAAATAGTAAGCGAAAATGAGGCGGAGACAGTCTCAGAAGACCTTGCAGGAGAAGAAGAGCCGGAAGGAGCGGCAGGAACCATCATCGAAAGCGGCTCTACGGGTGAAATTTCCTACAATATCATAGAAAAAGCCGACGGTAATTATAAGCTTGTCATCAGCGGAAATGGGAAGATGGGGGATTATGATACCGATAGTTATTATATAAATGGAAACTGGTATTATCCAACAAGTGCTCCATGGGGAAAATACTGTACCGTTATAGACGAATTGGATTTGCAAAATGGATGTACATATATAGGCAAGTACGCTTTTTATAGAATGGATAAAATTCAATCTGTATTAACAATACCGTCCTCTGTAGCAACAATAAGCAATAACGCATTTTATGAATGTACAGGATTTACAGGTGTTACGCTATCCAATAATCTTGAAAAAATAGGAGAAAAAGCTTTTTATAGATGCACGGGAATGAGAGGACAGCTGATTTTGCCGGGACATCTTTTTGAAATAGGCAAATCAGCATTCCAGGGATGCGAAAAATTAACAGGCCTTACTTTGTTGGATGGAATAAAGATTATAAGCAGTAATGCATTTGATAGCTGTTCTTCCATGATCGGTAGTCTGACCATACCAAATAGTATAACTACTATAGGTACAAATGCTTTTTCCGGATGTACTGGTTTCAGTTCTCTTGTGTTATCGAACAACTTAAAAACGATAGAAAGAAGCGTATTTAGTGGCTGCTTGGGAATGACGGGACAGCTTATTATTCCCGAAGGAGTAACGGATATAGATCAATACGCTTTCTTTGCCTGTAAAAACTTTAGATCTCTCAGTTTGCCTAACGGATTAAAAACTATCGGAGAATGCGCATTCAACGGATGTTCGGAAATGTCAGGGCAGTTAACAATTCCAGGTACAGTAATCGATATTGGACTTAGTGCGTTCTCGGGCTGCAAAAGTTTTACAGGGCAGCTGGTGTTACCTGAAGGATTAAAAACAATAAAAAATGGAACATTTAGTGGTTGTAGCGGCTTTACAGGAAAATTAGTTTTACCCGACGGCCTTGATTCTATAGAAACAAACGCTTTTTTGAACTGCAATGGTTTATCAGGTGAGCTCGATTTGCCTTCAGGTCTTACACAAATTGGTTCTGGAGCATTCGAAAATTGCAAGGGATTTAATGGAAATATTGTAATACCTTCAGGGGTAAAAACTGTGTCTGATCGTGCATTTGGAAATTGTAGTGGCTTAGACGGAAAGCTCACAGTTTCTTCCGGTGTCATCAGTATAGGTAACAACGCATTTATGAGAACCCAATTTACTGAAATGGATCTTGGCGAGGGATTGCAGAGTATTGGAGATGAGGTTTTTGGTAGCGAAACGTATGGTGGGTCGTGCAAAGTATATGGCAGAGATCTCCTTCCGGCCAGTATTAAAAGCGTTGGCACAGAAGCGTTCTGGGGTTGCATAAACGGAGAAATCAACATCCCTGCCAGTTTGACACAGATCGGTAAAAAAGCTTTTTATTCACCTAAATTAACTGGATTCATTGTAAACAATAATAATTCTGAATACTCTGACATAGACGGAGTACTGTTTAATAAAGATAAGACAACATTAATCAGTTATCCGCAAAACAAATATAATTCTACATATGTAATTCCCAATTCTACAACATCGCTATCGGAGTATTCGTTTTATAATTGTAGAAATCTGTTCAGCCTGACAGTTCCAAATGGAGTATCTTTTCCATACTCAAGTATAATTAGCGATTCTTGGTATAATTCGATAAAATTTCTTTTTATGTCAGATGTTACAGCTCCGGCGATAGCTCATGCTTCGGCAATTTATGCTAGTTCAGCATTAAAAATATATGTTCCCGAAAATGCAACAGGTTATGATGTTAAACCGTGGTCTGATTACACGGTTGTTAAAGCAGGATATATTAAGCCGGAGAGTATAGCGCTGTCCGAAAGAGATGTGATTTTGGATAATAAAAACGGACCGTATTATAAGGAAATATATTATTCAATAAAACCATCAAATGCTTCTACAAAACGAATTATTATAAATAATTCTAATTCCTCACTTGTCTATTGTTCTTCATCGACAAAAAATGATGGAACACCTTACATTTATGTTGAACAATATAGTTCTACCATCAAACCCGGCACGGCCACAATTACCGTGACTACCGACGACGGCTATGCTAGTACAACTATCGACGTTACATTAGTCAACGGCGGTTCATCTGGCGGAGAGGATCCGGTTACAGAAGGAGAGCACACGGTTCTTTTCAAAAATGACGGTGAGTTTTACGAAAAGCAAGTTGTTAAACATGGCCAGACTGCCACAAAACCTGCCACAGACCCGACAAAAGCAGGATATACCTTTGTCGGCTGGGCAAATGGCAATTCCATTTGGAATTTCTCCACACCGATCACTACGGATCTTATTTTGAATGCCAAATTTACGCCGAACACAATCTCGGGTAATGACCCGTCCGGCTCCGGAAAAGATTCTATTCCGACCGTCACAGCAGATAATAAGATATATCTTGTAGTAGGACAGACCTATTTTCTGGGAGAAAAGGGATATAAGTCATCCAACACAAAAGCAGCCACCGTAGACAAGAATACAGGTAAGATAACTGCAAAAGCGGCAGAGCAGGGTAATGCCCTCATATCAAACGGAAGCAAAGAGTATCTTGTCATGGTGCAGAAGCCCTATTTTTCAACCAGCAACAAGAAGGTGAATATACTGGTCGGAAAGAACTATAAACTGCAGCTCAGTGGTATTGAAAGTGCATATACCATGTTCTATCCGATATCATGGGAATCATCGAACGAGAAGATTGCCACGGTTAATAACGGAATGGTAACGGCACTTGCCAAGGGAAAGGCTTATATATACGCCTATGTAGGCGGAAAAAGGTACAAGGCCCAGGTGGTGATAAAGGATACCTATTCCCTGCCGTCCACATTCTCATCTACTCAGACGATCAATGTAAATCCGCTGGCTACGGTGAAATTGAAGTATCAAAGAAAGGTGTTCGTGCCTAAAAATGCCACATGGACAGGTACGACAAGCGATAATGCCCTTACGGAGATAAAGAACAAATCCGGGAAGGTCGTTGGATACAAGAATAGTGTGGTCGAGATATATAAGAACGGCAAGGTAAAGGGTATTGGCCCGGGAACCACTACGCTTTCCGGCAAGGATGTTAATACTGCAACAGTGACCCTTACAGTCAATGTATATCCTGTTTCTGCAAAAGGGACTGTCTATATAAACAAGGAAAAATCCGAGCAGCTGAAATATGCAAATGTGGATAATTCAAAGGCAGAGTGGCTCTTAAATGATGCCAAGACCCAAAATAACGGTATCCTATGGATTAACAATAAAGGAAAGGTAAAGGCGCTTTCTGTCGGTCAGACAAAGGTCAGCTGCGTTTATAAGGGATTTACCTTTAACACCATGGTATATGTTGAAGATCCCGGACTTGCCACAGACGAAAAACTTACTCAGAACGGAAATGCATGGAAACTGTCCCTGAAAAAGAACGATGTATATACCGTCCGGACAAAAGGCATCTACCAGACGCCTGTATGGTCAAGCAAAAACAAGAAAATAGCCTTTGTGGATGAAAACGGAACGATATATGCAAGAAAGAAGGGTACAGCTACCGTCTCCACAAAGATCAACGGAAAAGCCGTTAAGGTAATTGTGACGGTATCTGAATAGTATTATATGTCTGTTTTGTACTCATGGAGCCACTCATAGAAGGGCTTATAGGAAAAGTCATCGAGCCCACCTTCATACAGTTCATCTTCCGGAGCCTCGTCAACTGACGGGGCTTTTTCACTGGAATCGAGCACATTCCGCCACGCATCCAGTCCTTTGGCGCAGCTGACATACGAGTCGTATTCGGCTACTTCAGTGAAGGCATCTATTGCTGCATTTAGATAAATATCAAGGAAATGCTTGTCAAAAACATGGATAGAAAAGTCGTTTTGAACTTTTTGGTACCAGTCTTCCTTTTTGTTGTAAGACAGATTATCGTTGGCATCTATCCATATCGCTTCGGAAATCAGATATTTAAGGAAATAATCGTTTACTGAAGACTCAGCAAGCACACCATCCTTTATCAGATTATAAAGTAAGATGAAAGCATCCCCATACAGCATATCCCTGTAACCGAGCAGTTCGCGGGAAGAATCGTCGTTAAGCAGTTCAATGACAGACACTTCAAAACAATCTGCCAGTTTATACAGCTGATCGAGAGAGGGCAGAGCCTTGCCGCTCAGCCACTTTGCAACAGTAGTCGCGGACGCGCCGGTATATTCGCTGATATTTTTATTGGTTCTTTTCTTGCTGGATTTTTCGATGATTCTGTTTATCCTTCTGCAAAAAACATCGCACAAAGGTTTATACAGATCTGTTTTTCGGTTCCTATGCTCGCTCATTGAAAAATAATAATAAATTAGTCATCCCTGTAAGTTTCCAATATATAATATGTTATTTTCTTTACGCATACAACATATTAAGTGATTTTGCCCGAAAAATACCTTAATAAATGATTTTCTGCAAAAGCTATCAAATATAACATCACTTAATAAGTGATCGCATGAACATAATAAACAATCCATTTCTTTGCATTTCCCGGATTAAATGATATATGTGAATTAAACAGAGCAGAAAAACCATGCATAGAAAGGAGAGCATCATCTATGGATTATCAGTACAAAATACCTATCGACATGCCAAGAGGCACACATTATGGGAATAACTTCTGGCAGTTTCACAGCAGAAAACTTGGCAGGAGAGTGACCGCGTATTCAAATCTCGAATATAACAACCTCATTACTCTTGAGATGGATCACAACGTTGTCCATTACTGCGAACAGCCATGCGAGCAGATTGTTAATATAAACGGTGAGAGTCACCGAACCGTTTTTGATGCATATGTTGTGCATAAGGACGGTTCCGAGGAGTTTCAGGAGATAAAGTATTCCATGGAACTGGTATTTAACACACAGCAAGGTGATCGGAGCCGTAAACAGATAGAGATACAGAGGACATGGTGCGTACAAAATGGCTATCCATACACGGTCCGCACGGAAGAAGAGATTGAAACCGGTAAATACACTATACGGAATTTAGCCTTTTTATGTGCAAAAGCTCGCAGGATAGCACCATGCAGCAAAGCATCTGACATTTCCATGATACAGTTTTTGTCCGAGCACCAGGTAGTATCCATTGGACAGATGATATCCATGGGGAGGCTGTCATCAGCCGAAGGACTGGATTATCTTGCCGACCTGTATTACCGGGGGATCATAAGGTTTTCTGATATTGATAGTGTACCTATAACTGCTAAAACGGAGGTGATATTAAATGGCGAGCAAGAAATATAATATTAAGGAATTACAGGAAATAAGAAAAACATGGAAAGACATAACAGCCGATGTTGTGCCGGAAGAGAAGAGGGCTGTATTTCTACAGCGGAAAAAAGCTATCGATATGTATATTGATGGCCGGAGCGTAAAGGAAATATATGATAAAACCGGTTTAAGACATAACAATATTTCAAAATTCATAGACAGGTGTTTGCAAACCGATGAAAAAGGTGGATATAAAGGATATTCATCGTTGCTCTTGTATAAAAGGATAGATAGTAAAAGCAAAAATGTTGCGGGAAGATTTATGAAAATGCTTGAAGAACATCCGGAATTAAAAGCCTATATCGAAGGATGCTGGTATGGTGACAAAAAGTACACTTTGGAAAGAAACATGAGTTACAACTCTCTGCACAAAAAGTTCCTTAAAAAATGTCTTGAATTAGGTATTTCTGAATTTGAATACCCGTTTAATACGTCGAACAGAGGATATGTAAGCCTGTGCAAATACGTAAAAGAACTTGACAAGGAAAAGATCAGCAAAGCAGCAACACGCGAAAACAAGGACAACATGCAGAAACTGATGTCTACGGGATACGGGGAAAGATATACGAAAAATGCCATATTCCCGTTTTCCGTCGTGCAGATAGATGGTCACATAATCGACCTAATGTATAATGTAGAGATTCTCAATGAGGACGGTACGATCGACAGGAAGCCGGCCACAAGAGCCTGGCTGATAGCAGTCATAGATGTTGCCACACGCTGCGTGCTGGGATATTCCGTATCACAGGAATTTAATTATAATCAGTACGATGTGATAGAAGCGTTCCAGAATGCCATCATGCCTCATAAAAATCCTACGATAACGATAAACGGCCTGCGATACCCGGAAAATGGAGGGTATTATCAGACAGCGTACCCCGAATTGTCATACGCACTGTTTGATACCGTCATGCTCGATAACGCGAAATCCCATCTGGCACATAACACAGTAGAAAAGGTTGTAGATCAGCTGAAGTGTTCTATGAATTTCGGTTCTGTAGCGACTCCGGAAACCAGAGGAATTGTGGAAAGGTTTTTCGGAACGCTGGAAACAAGAGGGTTTCACAGGCTTCCGGCTACAACAGGCAGTAACACAACCGATCTGAAAAGAAGAGAACCCGAGAAGACAGCAGTTAAGTATGACATCACATACGACCAGATAATTCAGCTGCTCGATGTTCTTATAGCTGAATATAACAATACACCTCATGGAGGACTTGATAACCGCACGCCGTTAGAAGTAATGAAAAACCGCACGTTCGACAGCATAATGCGCCCCACAATAGCCGATGATGACATGAAAAAAATAGTAGAAAAGCTCAATTATATTACTGTAACCCGTGTTGTACGGGGCGGAAAAAACGGTAAACGAGCTTATATAAATTATGAAGGAGCAGAGTATAGAGGAAACGAATTATCTGCAACCGGGATATATTTAGGGAAGGGAATCACAATCCTTGTAGATCCAAGGGATGTTTCAGAAGTAGAGGCCTATTCTGAGGATGGTACATATATCGGTATTTTGAGGGCAAGAGGCGAATTTGGCACAAAGTCTCACTCGTTAAAAACACGTAAAAACGCAAGGAAATTGTCAATAGAACGCGGCAGGAATAATCTTGACTTTGACCCTGCTATAACAGCTTACGAGCAGGAACTTAACGAAAGAGGCAAAACCAGTCGCAGGGATGCTACAAAAGCAGATATTGTACGCCGTGAGAGGAGTGCGAAAAAGTATTCCGAGGCCATGAACGAAAAAGAACTTGATCCGACACCGGTCATCCCGATAAAGGAGTCAGAACATAATCCTTTGTTCGATCAGAAGTTTTCCGATACTGAGGAATACTATAGGGCAGTATGGGGGCGATAAATAACTAAAGGTGCGTGTATGTACAATTTTCAAAATGAACTGATATTACGAAAAATAAGCTCTGCAAGCTTCATAATAAAGACCAGGGCGATCCATCAGCTTGAAGAGCAGATAATGCAATGGCTCTCTGTATCAACCTGTGGCGCAATCATTTATGGTCGTGCAAGAATCGGAAAAACAAGGGCTATGACAAGCGTTTCAAGAAGCATAAAAGAGCACTACGGTGAAGAGTTCCCTGTTATCTTATGGGATATCACTGATCATGCCATTACTGAGAAAAATTTCTATACATCACTGCTCATGGCAATGGGGTTTTCGCAAATCCCGCGTTCTCAGATAGCTCTTGCCTTAAAGGAGAGGGTCTTAAATGAACTGATCCTGTCAGCGTATAAAACACCCTTGAAAAAGGTAGTCATCATGATAGACGAGGCATGGAAGTTTTCTGAAAAGGATTTTTCTTGGCTGATGGATCTGTATAATAACCTGAGCCGCAAAGATATCCTTTTAACATGCTTCCTGTTCGGGACGCGTGAGCTCAAAGATTTCAAGACCGAGCTGAAAAGCATGGGGAAGGACCAGATAATAGGTCGGTTCATGATAAATGAGTTCCAGTTCTATGGAATAAAGACCATGAAAGAATTAGGCTTGTGCCTTCTGGCTTTCGACAACATGACAGTCCCGACCGAAAGTGGTGATACTTCTATTCTTATAGGAGACTATTATTTCCCGGACCGTGAAGGTTCAACATTCTTTAAGCTAAGCCAGGACTATTGGGACGCATTTATGGAATTGCGAAGCAAATATGGCATAGTCGCAGGCGATATACCCATGAAGTACTTCATTGACTCATTTATATTCATTCTTGATAAACATGGCCGGTTTGGCGAAGAACGGATGTATTTTCCGTCCAAACCTGAGATCATCGAATGCATAGAAGAATCCGGCTACGGAGAATCAGATGATGAATACGAGCTTTCAAAACATAGAAAAAATAAAAGTAATAAAAAACATAAAAGATACTAAGTTCTATACATGGGACAGATCGTGGGTAAGGCCGTTTGAATCCCCGTTGAGCGTATATATGAACTTTGTTGGCTTAAATGCCTTAACATATGGAAATGTCAAAAGATTCTGGGGAGTGAAATTCGATTCTTCAGGTCTTTTTTATGATGAATTTAACTGTAATTCCTATGGCAGCAAGGATTTTGTTAAAAAATTCGTTGAAAACCTTTTGCCGGAGGATTATTTTTATTTTCCAACGATAAATGTTCATAGAGATATGCGATACCGAGACGGCTTCTATTACTGTCCCGAATGCATCAAGCAGGGCTATCATTCACTATTAAGCCAGATGCCGGGGGAACATACCTGTCCTATCCATAAGATCCCTTATGTCCATACAAAATGCTTATTATTGGGGGAAAAGGGGGATTACGATTATTACACTAATATATTAGGAAAGTTTCCGTTACCTCCGGAGCGTGAGGATTTAGATTTTTCAGCTTTCGAAGAGTATATCAAAATTAAATATGATAGTGTAAGGGCATTGGCATATTTTGCCACACATCCGATAGATCCATACGATAGTCTTATGGACTGGGAAAACATCTCCTTTAATAAGAGGGAAGAGATCGCTGTTCTTGATGAATCTTTTGATCATAACAGGTTCACTGATTCCATATGGGACTATTTCCGCGATAATATGAAAGCTGTCTTCACATTAGACAAACTTGAATATTCCTATAATTGTGTTTCGATGGATGACTATCTCGACGGATTTATGGAAATGGTAAAGGACGAATACAGGCACAGCCTCCATTATCTGCCCAATCTTATGACAATGGCTTGTATTTATGACTATATTAAGGATGTAAATAATAAAGACTACCCCGGGAATTATCCATATATTCATCCCCGGAGAAAAGAGTTTAGTTCTAAAAACAAGGCTGCGGCCAAGGCTTCATTTTGCTATTCCGTAAGAAAGTGCCATGATGAGGCAGATATCTTTAATATGAAGTTCATCTATCTCCAGCAATGCTCAGCAGTAATAAATGTTTATCCTACCTTCATTAATACAATCGACTACAAAGTTGAGAGATGTATGAACAACATGAAAAATGTTTACCTACTAAACAACAGATATATTGAACCGATAATTGCTGCAATATGCATACGCGACCAGTTCTGGTACCAGGAAAAAATATATATGAAACATATCCGTTCCAAAGATACTTTTGATTTCTATAATGAATGGAAAAATATCAAAGAACTTAAACCAGTCATCTATGAGGTTGCCCAAAGAGAAGAGGGCACCATATCTATTTACCGGATCACTTTATAAAAATCCGGTTCGACCACTTTGCATCACTTTAGGTTAAAATCGACGACTTTGTATCACTTTGGAGTTAAAATTTTTGCATTTTTCGACCACTTTGTATCACTTTCCGGTTAAAAAACCGACCACTTTGTATCACATTCAGTTAAAATTGACTACTTTGTATCACATAGAAGTTAAAATATTTTTGAAAACTGACGACTTTGTATCACATTCAGTTAAAATTGACTACTTTGTATCACTTTGGAGTTTAAAATTTTAATTTGAAAGTGATACAAAGTGGTCGAAAATGGCTTTGTATCACTTTTAGTTAAAACTTTGTATCACTTTTGGTTAAATAGTCATTCATTTAACAAGGGCTGCATTATCCTACGGATTTTTGTTCGTATAATATAAATTATGCGAACAAAAAGGCAAATATAATAAAACAGCCTGACGTTCAGGCCGTTTTATTGTAGCTCATATACCAGTCAAGGAATTCATCGAATATGATAGGTTTTGAATACAGATACCCCTGGAAAAACGAAACCGAGAAATTATTCTTCAGATAGTCTCTCATTTTTGCGGTCTCAACACCTTCCACACAGACTTTTTTTCCAAGTTCCGTTGCACAGGTTGTGATGGCTCTCAAAAGACATTGCTTTGGTATGTCGTTTTCAATATTGATAACAAAGCTGCGGTCGATCTTTACCTGATCCACGGGAAGCTCCGTCAGAAGGTTCAACGCTGAATAACCCGTTCCGAAATCATCAAGGGCCGTCTGCATACCCGAGGATTTGAAAAAGATCATATCATTTCTAAGCAGATTCATATCCCTGAGCCTGCATCTTTCCGTGAGTTCAAGTTTCAGGTTCTCGGCAGGGAATTCCTCCTCCTTTATGATGCTGTTCAGCGCAGTCTTGAAATCAGATCTTTGCAGCTGCGGATAGGCCAGATTCACATTTACTATGAAACCCGGATTATTTTTGATCAGCTTCTTTGTGTCATGCATGGCTGTGCGCAGTATCCAGTTTCCCAGCTCAAAGAATATGGGATCCCGTTCAAGCCAGGGAATGAAGTCGTTTGGTGGAACAACCCCGTATTTTTTGTTCCTCCACCGAAGCAGGGCCTCCATTCCGCCTACCTGATTCGTTTCTGCATCCACTATAGGCTGATAGCAAAGGTAAAAGCCCTCAAAATTGTCGGCTATGGAGGTCCTGATGGCATTGAGGATCTCCAAACGTCTGTTGCTTTCGTTTAGAAGGTCATTTTCAAACACCTGAAGCTCGGCCTGCTTTTCCTCCTTTGCAACCGAAAGTGCATAGAGCGCACTGTTGTAGATCGTATTCGGATCAGTTGAAAATTCATTTGCCAAAACGGCTCCGCCGCAGATATCGAGGGCGATATGGATATCCTTGATGTAGAGGCTTTTGTAGAGCATATCACGGATATCATTGAAAAACTCCTTTATTTCCTTCAGATCATGACGCTCGGCATCAAACACCAGAGCTGTTTTGACGCCCTCACAGCGAAAGACCATGGCATCCTTTCCGGATTTTAATAATAACTCCGATACCTCCTTCAGCACATGGTTCCCAAAGCGGTAGCCGTACATCCTGTTGATCTCGGAAAAATTTAAAATGCCGGTCAGAACAAGGTAATATGGCCTGTTGTCATGGGTATATTTTTTCAGGGTATCGAGAAGATTGTTCCTGTTGTAAAGGCCTGTCACGGGATCTATGGTCTCGGTAGCCTCATGATTAATAAAGGTAGCAACACAAAAGACAGGAGATTTCGTATCATCAAGGATCAACTTCCCGCGGCAGGATACGGTCACATATTTTCCGTCCTTGTTTTTCACCCGGTAGACAAGATCATGGACATAGCTGTCATACTTCCCTGGCTCTACCCTGATGCTTTCCTCAAAAAGAGCCCGGCTGTTTTCCTCTATACGCTCGATCCAGACGGGTCCGAAATGATGGATCATATTTGCGGGCAGGTCAAAATACTCAACGGCCGAATCCGACAGCAATGTCATATCGGTCGGCAGATGAGTAATGGAAAAAAAGATGTTGTCTGCGCACTGGGAAAGCGATCTGAATATCTCGCCGAAAAAATCTGAAAGCAGCCCGGATCTGAAAATATCCGCATTAAAGGAATCACTGCCCATCAAAACCTCCCTGCAGGTAGCCCTCCCCAAAGCAATTACCCACATATCTTATTCTATCATATTCCGAGAGTATAATCCACTCAAAAATGAACGCCGGCAGCCGACAGAGGATTCATGCTCTCATCATAGATATCAAGTCTTTTTATCATCAGTGATAAGGGATCAAATTCTTGACCGTTTTCTTCAAAGAGATATTCCATGACCAGCACAGGCTTCACGCTGTTTGCGCTTGATGCGTTAAGCCTCATGAATATCTCATTTTCTTCGATCGAAAGCTTGTAGACAAGTTCCTTTAATTCAAGTTCGCGTTCTGATTTCTTTGTGGTCTTTATTATCTTCACGCTGTCCCTTCCGTTGAAATCCGCTATGGCTTTTTCAAGGTCAAAGGACGGCAGACAGTCTTTTTTTATGGTCACAATATAATCAGCCGCAAAGACTGAGGCCATGGCATTTTTTGTTTTTTCCGGCAGCTTCACGCAGTCTGCTATCTCTATTCCGTCGACGGTAAATGAATTCAGCGAGGCTACGATCTTTTCCGAGGACCAGCCATCACACCTGTTATCTATAAGCTCCAGATCAAAGTATTCACCCTCGCTTTCAACACCGACACCCAGAGCCTGGGCAAAGGACATTTTCTGGTGGGGTGAAAAGCCCTCCGAATAAGCCACGGGTATGCCGGCCCTGCGCAAAAGCTTTTGGAAAAACCTCATGGTATCCAGATGTCCGATGAACTTCACCGGTCCGGATTTTTTGAACCTGATCCTCACCTTCATGCCCCGGCCTCGTTTCTTTTTTCAAAACAGACTCCGCCTCCAAAGACCGAAGCCCCGCAGCCGCTGCATTTTTCACGGCAATTTGGAGTTACTATACCGGCCTTTGCGTTCAGATATTCCTTTTTCAAAAATTCCTTTGAGACACCGATATTGATGAAATCCCAGGGAAAGGCTTCATCAAGGCTCCTTTCCCGCAGTGTATAAAAATCCCTGTCGATCCCGTTTTTTTCAAAGGCTTCACACCAGAGGTCATACCTGAAGCACTCCGACCAGGAATCAAAACGGCAGCCGGATCTGTAGGCATCATAAATGACTTTTGAAAGCCTTCTGTCTCCTCTTGCAAAAACTCCCTCCAGCTCTGAAAGGTCGCTTTCATGATACTGATAACGCAGGGACTTGTGGTTCAGTTCCTTTTCCATGGTCTCCTTTACCAGATGGGCCTTTCTGATGAACTCTTCCCTGGTATCCATGGCACACCATTGAAAGGGAGTGAAGGGCTTTGGTATGAAAAAGGAGGTGGAGGTGTTGACATCCACTCTCTTCCCCTTCCTCTCATCCTTCGGGACCGTGTCAAAATAATTCATGGCTATGTCGTTTGCAAGATCAGGTATGGCCTTCACGTCCTCATCGGTCTCACCGGGAAGTCCCAGCATGAAATAAAGCTTTACCTTTGTCCAGCCGGCCTTGAAGGCAAGACCTGAGCCTGACATGATATCCTCTGTTGTGATGCCCTTGTTTATCACATCTCTCATCCGCTGGCTGCCTGCCTCCGGAGCAAAGGTAAGGGATCCTTTTTTTGAATCACTCACCCTTTCCATCATGTCGAGAAAGAAGTTGTCTATACGAAGGGAAGGCAGCGAGATATTGATGTACTTTGTCCTGTATTCTTCAACGAGCCACCTTACCAGCTCGCTGATCCTTGAATAATCCGATGTTGAAAGAGAACTCAAAGATATCTCTTCATGTCCCGTGCTTTCGATCATTGCCCGGGCATGCTCCTTTAATACTTCAAGGGATTTTTCACGTACCGGTCTGTAGATCATGCCTGCCTGGCAGAAACGGCAGCCCCTGATACAGCCCCGTTGTACCTCAAGGACCACACGGTCCTGGGTTATCTTTATAAAGGGGATGACGGGTTTTAACGCATAGGGAGCCCCGTCAAAATCCATGCAGACATCCTTGGTGATGTTTTCCGGTGCATTCTCGTCAAGGATCTTCATTTCCCTGAAGGTATCATCTTCATTGTAGACGGGTTCATAAAAGGAAGGGATATATAGTCCGGGGATATGTGCGGCTTTTTGCAGAAAAGAAAGCCTTGTGCCGCCGTTGTTTTTATTATCGATATACAGATCAAAGAGAGCGTCGTAATCCGTCTCACCTTCTCCGAGATAGATGATATCAAAAAAATCCGCTATGGGCTCGCTGTTGTAGGTACAGGGACCTCCTCCGATGACTATGGGATCATCTTCTGTCCGGTCCTTTGAAAAGACGGGGATACCCGAAAGATCCAGAACCTGCAGGATATTTGAATAGCACATCTCATACTGAAGTGTCATGCCGAGAAAATCAAAGGATCTGACGGGATCCTGGGATTCGAGAGCAAAAAGAGGGATATTCCGTTCCCTCATGATATCTTCCAGGTCGGTCCAGGGCGAATAAACCCTCTCACACCATACATCTTCATAGGAATTAAACATGCCGTAAAGAATTTGAATTCCAAGATGAGACATCCCGATCTCATAGACATCGGGAAAACACATGGCAAACCGGACCTTTACGGAGTTTTTGTCCTTTGTGACGCTGTTCAGTTCATTTCCGATATATCGCTCGGGGTGTGTGACAGACAGCAGGATCTCGTCGCTTAAAGCCAGCTTCCTCATAATAAAAGCCTATCTGTTTGAGATCTCTTTTGTGATCTCATCCCAGGTGACGCCCTTTTCGACCATGAGGACCATGGCGTGATAGAGCCAGTCGGCCATCTCGTATTTGAGCTCCTCGGGATCGGGGTTCTTTGCCGCTATGATTATCTCGGTATTCTCCTCTCCCACCTTTTTGAGGATCTTGTCGATACCCTTGTCAAAGAGATAGTTGGTATAGGAGCCTTCCTTGGGATGATCTCTCCTGTCGAGGATTATATTGTATTCATGCTCAAAGACCTTGAGCAGGTTGGTCTCATCATAGTCCTTTTTCATGATCTCATTGAAGAAACAGGAATAGTGTCCTGTATGGCAGGCGTTTCCTATCTGCAGGACCTTTGCAAGTATGGTGTCATAGTCGCAGTCCGCATACAGAGCCTTGACATACTGGAAGTGTCCGCTGGTCTCGCCCTTTGTCCATAGCTCCTGCCTGCTCCTTGAAAAATAAGTCATCTTTCCGCATTCAAGGGTCTTGTTGAAGGCCTGTTCATTCATATAGGCAACCATCAAAACCTCACCCGTCTTGTACTCCTGAACAACAACGGGTACCATGCCGTCGGAATTTTTCTTCAGGTCTGACCACTTCAGGGAGCCTTCATAGGTATTTACGGGAATACCCAGACCCTTGCACTGCCTTTTAAAATTCATGAGATAATCGGCACTTCTGTCAAGGATACCGCCGGCTATGCCTGCTATGTCAAATTGTCTGAGAATAGCGGCACTTTCATGCAATGCCTTTTCCTTGAGAAGGAGGATCAGATCAACTGCAATGGCATTGTCCCTGCAGTTTCTGTCGATCCATTCCACGCAGGAAGAAATATTGTTCTCATCTATGAGGATGATGGTCCCGAGATAGTTCTTGATCTCCGACTCTCCTTCCTCAAGCTCGCTCACATCCCTGACACAGGCTGCTATCTTGTCCTTTCCGAAACGTTTTGAAACCTCTTTTGTCAGTTCGATGTTGTTCTGCTTTGAAAAGTTCAGTGCCGCCTTGCTGCAGCCGGCATAGAGGAGTTTTTTGATATCCTCGAAACGCTTGATATTTCCTGCTCCGTACATGGGAATATCGATATTTCGCCTGATCTCCTTGATGAGGCTCAGATTCTTTTCGTGACCCGCATCATTTGCCGAAAAGTCAAAGATCATTATCGCATCAGCGCCGGAATTTGCATATTCACAGGCTATACCCACCGGGTCATCGCTTATCTTTGTCTTGTCCTCAAGGCTTTTTACCGCAAGGCCGTTGTTCAGATAGATGCAGGGTATTATCTGCTTGTAATCATTGTGTTCCATAGGTCAAAACCTCCGTTCGTTACAGTGTTCCCTTTGTGGAAAGGACATCTCCTATCCGGGGATCCTTTTTAAGCGCCATATCAAGCGCCTTTGCAAAGGCCTTGAAGCATGCCTCTGCTATATGATGGCTGTTGTCACCCGAAAACATCTTAAAATGCAGGTTCATGAGTCCGCTGTAACTTACAGCGTAGAAAAACTCCTTCAAAACATCCATTTCCATTTCCCCGCAGATCTCCTGAGGGAAGACCACATCACTTGAATAATAAGGACGTCCGCAAAGATCAACGGCGCAGGCAACGAGAGCATCGTCCATGGGAAGCATGAAAGATCCGTATCTGCTGATGCCGGCTTTGTCACCCGCAGCCTTTTTGATTGCCTCTCCCAGGGCTATACCGCAGTCCTCCACTGTGTGGTGGCAGTCAACATCAAGGTCTCCGCGGCAGTTCAGCTTCAGGTCAAAGAAACCGTGCTTTGCAAACCCCTCAAGCATATGATCAAAGAAACCGATGCCCGTGTCGATCTCGCTTATTCCGGTACCGTCAAGCTCCAGGCTTACCCTGATATCGGTCTCCTTTGTCTTTCTTTCGACTTCTCCCGTCCTTCCCATAATAAAAACCTCCGTGTGATCACTTTTCAAATCTGACGGCGATGGAATTGGCATGCGCTGTCAGCTGTTCTGCTTTTGCAAATTCCTCTATCTTTTCATGCACCTCAAAAAGCGCATCCTTTGAATATGATATCACAGATGACTTCTTTATGAAATCATCAACGCCGAGGGGTGAGAAAAATCTTGCCGTACCGTTTGTAGGCAGGACATGATCGGGACCGGCAAAATAGTCACCCAGAGGCTCCGATGAATAGGGGCCTATAAAGATGGCTCCCGCATTTCTGATCCCCGTCATATCTGTCCAGGGATCTTTGGTCACTATCTCCAGATGCTCGGGAGCAATGAGATCTGTGACCTCGCAGGCCTCCTTCATATTTTCGGCGACAAGGATGAAGCCGAAGTTTTCAAGTGACTTTTCTATGATATCCCGCCTTGAAAGCTTTGGCAAAAAGCTCTCTATCTCTTTTGCGACAGCCTCTCCCAGTTTTTCGGATGTGGTCACAAGGATGGCGGATGCCATCTCATCATGCTCTGCCTGGCTTAAAAGATCTGCAGCCACAAACCTGGGATCGGCGCTGTCATCGGCAAGAACCATGATCTCCGAGGGCCCTGCCACGGAATCGATGCTCACGTGGCCGTATACGGCTTTTTTTGCAAGCGCTACAAAGATGTTGCCGGGTCCCACGATCTTGTCCACCTTTTCTACGGTCTGCGTCCCGTAGGCAAAGGCAGCTATTGCCTGTGCGCCGCCGGTCTTGTAGATCTTTTTCACGCCGGTCAGATAAGCCGCTGCAAGGACATGGGGATTTACCTTTCCGTCCTTTCCCGCAGGTGTACAGATGGAGATCTCATCGACCCCGGCCACCAGCGCAGGTGTGATGTTCATGAGAAGGGTTGAAGGGTATACTGCCTTTCCTCCGGGAACATACACGCCCACTCTTTCAAGCGGAGTGATCCTCTGTCCCAGTATGATGCCCTTTTCATCTGTTGAAAAGAAGCTTTGCCGCACCTGCTTTTCATGATATTTTTTGATATTGAGGAAGGAATCCTGCATGATATCGACGAGTTTATCGGGAACGCTGCGTATCCCCTCTTCTATCTCAGCTTCCGTTACGACAAAATTTGAAGCATCGATATCGCAGCCGTCAAATTTCTTTGCAAGCTCAAAGAGTGCTTCATCTCCTCTTGTTCTCACATCCTCTATTATCTGTGACACGGTCTTTTCAAAAGAACCGTAATCATTGGTGCTCCTTTTTAAGAGCTTTGAAAGGATGTCCTTCTTGTTTTCCTTGTTAAGAATCACTGTTTTCATTTATTATCCTCTTTTCCACATGTCAATCAGGGGACGGTTCTCTGATTGATTTATCTCAAAGCATTTATTATTTCCCTGATGCGTCCGGCTTCAAGGCGCATGGATACGGGGTTTACCACCATCCTGGCAGACAGGGGCATGACCTCTTCAAGCACCTGAAGGCCGTTCTCCTTTAAGGTGGAGCCGGTTTCCACTATGTCGCAGATCACATCGGAAAGTCCCACTATGGGAGCAAGTTCGATGGAGCCGTTGAGCTTAATGATATCCACGGTCTGAAGCTTGCGGTTCTGAAAATATTCACGTGTGATCTTTGGATACTTTGTCGCCACCCTGATCATCTCGTGGTGGGCAAGAAGCTCTTTTGCCTCTTCAAAGCCGCAGATGCACATCCTGCATTTTCCGAAGCCGAGGTCCAAAACCTCATAGATCTTTCTGTCCTCTTCGATGATGGTATCCTTTCCCACAACACCGATATCGGCAGCGCCGTATTCCACATAGGTGGGAACATCAGGCCCCTTTGCAAGAAAGAACTTCAGTTTCTTTTCCTCGTTTACAAAGATGAGCTTTCTGGTATCCTTGTCACGCATCTCCTCACAGGATATACCGATCTTTTCAAGGAGATCCAGGGTCTTCATTGCAAGCCTTCCCTTTGTCAGCGCAAAGGTCAGATAATGCTCCTTTCCGGAAGCCCCCTTTTGTTTTTCAAGTGAATTGAGTACTTCATCCAGAGAAAGGGTGAGTCCTATGGCGGGACAGTCCTTTCCGAAACTGCCCAAAAGGTCATCATATCTGCCGCCTTTTATGACGGCATCTCCGGCAGAAGGCACATAGGCCCTGAAGATGATGCCTGTATAATAGTTGTATTTTGAAAGCATTCCCAGATCAAAGGTCACCTTGTCAGCTATGCCAAAGTCTTTGATCAGGCTGTAAACCTCTTCCAGTCTTTTTACGGCCTTTTTTGCCCTGTCGCCGAAAGCCTTCTGTCCCGCTCTTTCAAGGATTGAGACATCACCGAAGAATTCAATGCATTCGGATATGGACTCCTTTATGGAGGTGTCACAGGATACGGTGTCAAGGATCTCCTTTGCGGCGGTGGCGTTTTTGTTTGATATGGCTTCGCGAAGATCCATCTCGGTCTGCCCGGTTATGCCTGCTTCGTTGCATAGTCCCTTGAAAAACTCGGCATTTCCTATGCAGATCATATATCCGGAAAAGCCTGCCTTTGAAAGAAGGTTTGATGAAAGGCGTATCATCTCCGCATCGGCTTTGACCGAAGCATCACCCATATATTCGGCTCCGATCTCCGATCTTTCCTTTAATCTTCCCTTGTAGGTTCCGTTGTCTGAAAAAACATTACCCATATAGGAAAGCTTCACCGGCTCGCTGCCGTCAAGGAAGTACTTGGCCGCAGCCCTGGCTATCCCGGGAGTGAAATCGGGACGCAGCACCAGAGTGTTGTTGTCGCTGTCAAAGAATTTATAAAGCTCATTTGACGGCGTTGTCCCTATTTCGTTTGCAAAGATATCAAAATACTCAAAGGAAGGGGTATTTATATCCCTGTAGCCAAATTCCTTTAAAACATCATGAAGCTCTATCTGAAGCTTAAGCTTCCTTTCAAGATCGTCTCCGTATGAATCCCGCACTCCGTCAGGGGTATGCAAAAGTTTGCTGTTCAAACCATCATCTCCTTTTAATTATTTTCCCGTTCATCCAGATCCTTTTGGATCAGGTCCAGATACGGGATCAGTATGCCGGGCTTCGGGGTTATGATAAAGCCTTCATCCAGCTCATCAAACCGGAAGCTTTTCCTGCCGCCCTTTTCCATCCTCTCCCAGAACACATCAAGTGCTCTGAAAGTCAGATAATACATTATATCCTTTGAGGTATAATAAATCAAAACAAATGAAACTCCGCCCTGTCGCTCAAACTCTCTCATGAAAAAGACCTGGTGTTCATGGATGTTTGAAAGCGCAAAGGTATCCACGGCACATTCCTTTGCATCAAAGCATACGGGTATACCCTGCACCGCCCCGATATAGTCCACGGTGCTTTGCTGTTCAAAGTAGGCAAGGGTTATCTGCCTGGAATCCTTGTCAAACCTCACCGGGGTTATGGGGGTGGGGATCTTTTGGATCAGTGCCAGGTGGGATGCTTCATATTTTTCATTTGTGCGGTTTACCAGCTCCTCAAGAGAGGAACCCCGCAGACCGCGTGAATTCCATGTCGCCATTATAATACCTGATTAATATATGTAATTTCTAATGTCGTAAGGCAATGGAGCTTCAAAGGTCCGTCCCCCCAGGATGTCCGGCGGAAATACGATCCGTGCGGCGTGCAGAAGGTGACGTTTTGCCCTGCCCTTTTTTGCGCCGTATTTCAGGTCACCCACTATGGGGTGTCCGAGACAGGAAAGGCTTGCCCTGATCTGGTGAGGCTTTCCGGTTACAAGCTCTGCCTCAAGGGTGGTCGAATCTTCGGTCGTTTTTATTATGGTGAAGATGGTTTCGACCGGATCATACCCGGGCTTTTCGGTGTCCGAGATCCTTGAGATGTTTTTTGCCCCGTCCTTTTTAAGCCACAGCTTTGCCGGACCCTCTTTTTCAAATCTTCCCTCGCAGACTGCCAGATAGTATTTTTTCAGTCGTCTGTCCCGTATCGCTGCCGTAAGAGTACGAAGACCCTTTGCCGAAAGACCGCAAAGAATCAGCCCGGAGGTGTTCCTGTCAAGCCTGTTGCAGACCGACGGGGTGAAGGCTCCGTCAGGTTTTGCATATGAAAGCAGTCTGTCGTTTAAGCTGGCTTCACCTGAACTGTCGGACTGGGAAAGCTCTCCTGCTTCCTTGTCGTATATGAGGATGTCCTCATCCTCATATATGATCCGTTCTTTTTCAAGAGGCTTTGCGTCGGAAACCGTCTTTTGGTTTCCGTAAAATTTTGCAAAGGTCTCATCGGACAGAAAAAAGGAAACCCTGTCACCGGCCTTCAGGATCTCGCTGCCGCCGGCTTTTTTTGAATTGAGCTCTATGTTTTTGTTTCGAAGGAATTTGCGGATCATCCCCTGCCCGGCATCAGGCAGGAGTCTGAATGAATATTTCAGGAGGGTCATCCCCTCTTCTTTTTTCGAGATGATATAATCCTTCATGCTTTACAGTGAAAGGTTTCCGAGAAGTCCCTCAATACCGGATGTTTTTTTGGGATCACCTGCCGTCTTTTTTGAGATTTCGGAAAGCCTTGTCAGAAATTTTTCTTTTGAGGTAAAGATCTTTATAACAACATCCGCATACCCGTTTTTGTCAAACATATCTCTCAGGTGTTTTTCAAGCTTTGCGATATCCTTGTCCTTTTCGGAACAATAACCTGCCACGCTGTCAGAGGATACGGCAAAGGCGTATACATCATAGCTTTTTTCAGATGTGGTTATGACGCTGTCATAAAAACAGATGCCCTCTGCCATGCTTTCGCATTCCCTGAAAAACTCTTCATCTCCTCCTTTGTGGATCATGAACATGATGAAGGATACGCATCTCATTGATGCAGGTATGCATACGACTATGGCTGTGATGGAAAACATGGTGGCATAGCTGGGATACCTGAGCTTTCCGGCAAAAAAGATGAGAAGGGCTATCGCAAAAAGGACGATGGTGTGCACTATCGTCTTTTTCCTCATGGCTTTGATATATCCGAAGGTACCCTTTTTTGTGCTGCCTTTCATCTATGCTTCCTTCCAGAAATACAGGAAAAGTGAGTGCGGGAGGACCTTTGTAAGGAACCTGAAGATATTCATGGCTGCCGAATAGACCGACACCTCTCTTTTGGCCCTGCTGTCCTTCAGCGCTTTTTCGACAACTGCTGCAGGCCGGACCATGGCCAGCTTTTTGTAGGCCGGGATGCTGTGATGCTTTTCGGCTATCTCAAAAAACTCTGTTGCAACCGGACCGGGACATACTGCAGTGACGGCAATGCCGCGCCCTTTCAGTTCCTTTCTGAGTGCTCTTGAAAAACTTAAAACATAGGACTTGGTTGCTGCATATACCGCAAATTCCGGCTGGGGCAGAAATGCTGCCGCAGACGCAAAATTTATTATCCTGGAATTTTTGCCCATATAGGGCAGACAGATCTTTGTAAAGGCTGTCAGTGCCCTGCAGTTGAGGTCGATCATTGAAAGCTCATCATCATAGCTTTCATCATCAAAACGGCCTATGATGCCGTTTCCGGCAGCATTTACAAGCATCCTGATATGTGGCTTGACCTCGCGGAAGGCATCGATGAGGGCATCCACATGGGCATCATTTGTTATATCCATGGCTATGGGACGGATCAGCGCGTTTCCTTTGCAGTCCGCAACTTCCCGAAGCCTGTCAAGACGCCTTGCTATGATCCAGATCTCATCAAGCTTTGTACATGCCTTATTCAGCTGTCTGACACATTCGGCGCCCATTCCCGATGATGCGCCGGTGACTATGGCTATGTTCATATCACTGCTTCATATTCTCCAGAATACGGAGAAAGAAATCCCATGTTTTCTGTACCGAGGTGATCGACAGCTTTTCCTTTGGCGTATGTGCACCGTTTATCTGCGGACCAAAGGATATGACATCCACCGGCTTCAGGGCGTGATAGATCACACCGCATTCAAGACCTGCGTGTATGCCTTTTATCACGGGATTGTACCCGAAAAGCTCTTTGTATATATCGGAGGAAAGCTTCATGAGCTTTGAGTCCTCATTATATTCCCAGGCGGGATAATCGCCCTTTACCTCATAGGTGCCGCCTATCCCCTCTGCCAGGAATTTCAATTTGTCAGAGAGAGCGTATTTTTCGCTGGAGACACTGCTTCGAAGGGAAGCTTCAAGAGTGAAATGATCGTCTCTCAATCTCATGATGCCGAAATTTAATGAGGTCTTTACAAGACCTTTTTGTTTTTCGTCCACGCACATATTCTGGACACCGTCCGGAACGGTGTTCATCAGAAAGATCATCCTGCTCTGTAGTCTTGGCTTTACCACGTTTTCTGTTGATTCTCCCAGACACTCGCAGTAGATCATCATGTTTTTCTCATTGGCTGAGAACTCGTTCTTGATGGTCTTTTCAAATTCCTCTATGAGCATCTCGAAATCCTTTGAATGTGCAGGTGAAACGATCAGCCTGCAGTTTGCCTCGCGGGGAATGGCATTGTCCATTAACCCGCCCTGCAGCTTTGAGATATGAAAGGCGGTTTTTGTACTGAGGAAATGCAGAAGCCTTCCCATGATGATGATGGCATTTGCATAGTATCTGTCTATCATGTCTCCGGAGTGGCCGCCGTGGAGTCCGCTGATCACAACATTGTACATGATGCCGGACACATCAAAACGTTTAACGGGTATACGAAGGGTACCTCTCAGTCCGCCTGCACAGCTGACGTAGATAACGCCCTCATCCTCGGAATCAAGATTTATCACATTGCGGGCACTTACACTTGAAAAATCAAAGCCTTTTACACCTTCCATGCCGGTCTCCTCGTCGGTAGTGAAAAGACATTCAAGTGAAGGGTGAGGAGTTTCCTCTCCACTGTCTATGAGAGCCAGGATGTAGGCAAGAGCGATGCCGTCATCCGCACCCAGGGTCGTTCCTCTGGCAAATATCTCATTATCCATATGATCGATATCTATGCCGTCCTTTTTGAAATCATGCCTGCTCTGGGAGGTCTTTTCACAGACCATGTCCATGTGTCCCTGAAGCA
The DNA here is from genome assembly GCA_947166195.1 of uncultured Lachnospiraceae bacterium. GTDB lineage: Bacteria > Bacillota > Clostridia > Lachnospirales > Lachnospiraceae > NK4A144. The sequence goes on along the minus strand of CAMVDF010000008.1, from coordinate 2,760 downwards.
GCACAGCCGGACTGTCTTCATAGCCTTTGGTGGCAGGAACCTTTATGAAAACATTGTTAAGCTCATCTCTGACATGCTCCAGTCCTCTGTCTTTTGCAAAGTTTTCAAGATACGACGAAATGCCCTCCATATTGCCCGAGCCTCTGGGTATGCCACTTATCTCTTCAAAAAATTCAAATACTTTTCGGGGTTCAAGTTCACTTAATTTTCCCATTGTCCGTTCCTTTGATGATCTGTTAAAAAACGGGAGGCAGACAGCCTCCCATGTTCCGTTTCCTGTATCAGATGATATCTATGCCGTCTTTGGGACCCGCAGGATTGGGTGCAGCGGCATCGCCTTCCTGCAGTTTGTTTTCATCATTGTTTCCTGCAGCGGCAGCCGCTCCGGAACCTATCACAGGATTTCCCGATGCATCCACCGTAACCTGCTGGGTCAGCTGTGAGCGGTTTGTGGATACCCTGCTCATCGCTTCATTCAGTGACGAAATCAACTCCTCGTACCTGTCCTGGGCACTTGATATCGCCTTGCTCAGAATATCCTGGAGGGTTGAAAGCTCCTGATCGGTATAAGTAACGGCGTGCATCTGATAATTATTTGCATCATTTGTTGCCTGGTTCAAAAGATCCTGAGCGTTGGAACGAGCCTGATTCACAATCTCTCCGGCCTGTGCGTAGGCACGCTGCATTATTTCATTCTGGTCGACCATCTGGCTCTGGTACTGCTGTGCCTGCTTGATGATCTCATCTGCCTGAAGCCTGGCATTTTTCAGGATCGTATCCCGGTTTGCAATGATATTCTGACAATGCACGATCTCCTCGGGAGTCCGCTCACGAAGCTCCTCCAAAAGCTCATATATGTCCTCTTTGTTTACTACGATACTCTCTTTGTTGGAAAATGCCGCATATTTGCAGCCCTCCAGCAGTGTGTAAATATCCTCGATCGTCTGTTCAATCTTTGCCGCCATTTTGATCCCCGTTCTTTATCCTGAATTTTTCATATATTCTGTCCGCCACCAGCTTTGGAACGAAAAGAGATATATCTCCTCCAAATGCTGCAACTTCTCTGACAGTGGTCGATGACAGATAAGCATATTCAAGGCTGGTGGTCAGAAAAACAGTATCAGCCTGCAAAAGAAGCTTTCTGTTTGTCTGGGCCATCTGAAGCTCATATTCAAAATCCGTTATGGCACGAAGTCCTCTGATGACCACATCAAAGTTGTTTTTTTCAACATAATCGACCAGAAGTCCCGAAAAAGAATCAACCTTTACATTTGGTATGTCAGAGCACACTTCAACTAACATTTTAACACGTTCATCAGCAGAAAACAACGAACTTTTTGCCTTGTTCTCAAGCACAGAGACCGTCAGAGTATCAAAAAGCTTTGACGCTCTTTTGATGATATCTATATGTCCGAAGGTGACCGGATCAAAGCTTCCGGGATAAATAGCACTTGTCATTTTACGCCCTTTTCAGAAAAATATGCCTGTTTGTCTTGTAGTCCTTTGTCTGTACGATCCTGAAGCTGTTTCCGCAAAGCTCATCGGTGTCGGTTTCATTGGATGCTTCAACTATGATCAGGGTATCATCATCCGCAAGGCGGGAGGATGAAAGATACTGAAGAGCCTGCAGCTCAAGCCCCATATCATACGGCGGATCCATGAAGATGACATCAAAGGGTCCTTTTTTTTCGATCATCATCATGCCGTTTACGACATCGGATGTCTGTACTTCGTCTTTTTTCTTCGATTTAAGTGTTATCGGAATTTTACTATTATATAAAGAAACCACATTATTTTCAAGAGAAAACGTAATTTTTTTTTTCTTATTTTTATTTTTAAAATTATTCATTTCATTTATTATATTTCTCATCGTTTTTTTATTCAACATATTTTGTTTCATATTTAATTTCGTATTCATCAAAGTTTTTTGATCATTATAATTTTCTCCTAAGCTATTTAAGTTCATATCATTCGCTAAAATATCTAAATCATTTTCGTCTATTTCATAATCTTCATCGTTTTCTTCCTCCTCCTCTTCTTCTTCCATTAATTCTTTAGAATATCTATCTAAGACTTCATCGGTGTAAAATTCACCCATAGGTGATTTATTTCTTTCTTTGGAATTTGTATTGTTTGATGATGAAGGATTTTCGGAGGAATCATCATCGTCGTTTTCTTCGATTAATTCTTCGTCACTTTCGTCTGAATCTTCGATTAAACAATCATCATCTCCTGATGATGAATTTTTCTGGAGAAGTTTTGGACTTTTATTATCAGCTTTGTTATTTTTAGTCAAAGATTTATTTTCTTTATTTGCTTCCTTTTCTTTGATTTCTATCATTTCTTTTTTATTACTAGTATCTTTTTTATTACTATTATCCTTTTTATTATTTGAATCTTTTTTATTACTCGTATCTTTTTTATTTTTATTAACATTTTCTTCTTCCTTTTCTTTAACCTTTTTTGTACTTCCAGATAACTTTGTTTCTACTATTGCTTCATCATCAGACTTTTTAATATTAATTACCTTTTTTTCTTCATCGTCTTCATTTAAATCAATAATATGTTTTTCTACCTCAATATCATCGAAATTTAATTCATCAGAAATATTTTTTAATTTATCTAATTTATCTTTTTTGTCATTTTTCTTTTTTTTATCGCTTTTTTCTTTATTTATTATATCTTCATCATTTTTATTTTTTTCTTCTCTTCTTTTATTACCCTTTTATTATTTTTGCTTTTGCCTTTGTTTTTATTATC
>CAMVDF010000007.1 GCA_947166195.1 uncultured Lachnospiraceae bacterium | reverse complement strand
CATGTCATACACCCTTCTTGCAAGATAATTCCCCTCTATATCTCTGATATAGACCGTGACCGCCTTTTCATCCACGCTTTCCGGCAGCAGCAGATGGATGTATCCGTCTCCGAGACTGTAGCTTTGGACATCACAGGGCAGACCCCTGTTTTCATCCTTTACGGCAACCATGTCAAAATACGGGAGAGCAAGGAGCATCTCATCGGTGTATTCCGTGCCTATCCATCTCTTTCTGCCATCACCTGCTTTTTCACACAAAAGAGCCCCTGTCAAAGCAGCGGCTCCGATCATACATGCCGTTATGAAAAAAACGATCCATTTTTTCATCTATCCTCTGAATTCCCCATCGTGTGAAACAAGTGATACCGTATCAACACCGTCGAGGTCCTTCACAGCCGTCACCAAACCGTCTGCATCGGTGACCCTGACTTCAAAAACACTGTTGGTCCCGGAAGATGTAACATTGACCGATCTGATGGTTACGATCTTTCCGTATGGCTGCACGGCTTTTTTTATGTCGTCAGTTTTCAGTTTTGATTCCGCTCCCACAAACAGCATCCTTCCTGTCCTTGTTTCGGGGATGACCTTCAGCAGCGCTATGGCAAGCGTCACACAGACTGCAAGTATTATGGCTATCTTGTAAAGTCCTGCTCCACAGATGATACCCGTTCCTATTGACCAGAAAAGAAAGAGCAGATCCATGGGCTCCTTTATCGCAGTACGGAATCTGACGATGGAAAGAGCTCCCACCATACCAAGAGATATGACCAGGCTGCTCTGCATGGCAAGGATGATCCCGGCTGTGACTATCGCCATTGCGACTATTGAAATGTTAAAGTCTTTTGAGTAAAAAGCATTTTGGGTTATCACCCTGTAGACCGCAAACAGGTAAAGTGCAATGACAAAGGTGATCCCAAGGGTGATGAGAACCTCGGCCACCGTGATATCCGCGCTCGAAAAACCATTTATCAGATTGTTTTCTATTGCATCCCTGAAACTCATATGCTGACCCCCATCCTTTCCACGCAAAGGGCATATTTTGAACAGCTGCTCCTTGAAAGGCCCAGGCCTCCCAAAACCCCTGCTATTTCATCCGGCAAAAACTCATCATATTTTATCTCCAACACATGCAGATCACTGTCCAAAGCCGCCCTTCCGGTAAGTGAATGATCAAACATCCTGTAAAATTCGCGGGAACCCATGATATTTGTATCAAAGGTTATCCTTACATTACAGATATCATAAACATAGGCAGAACGTTCGTAGTCCACGATACATGCCGGCAAGTAGAATTCGTTTGCGACATGCTCCATATATTTTTCAAGCACCGTTTTCGCCGCTTCCTCTTTCCTGCTCAAAGCAGCCTCTTCAAGAGCTTTCACGGAATCCGCCGGACTGCTTTTGATGAGTCTGTCAAACAGGTTCCTGTCTATGAGAGCGCTCATTTTTGTGATCGTATCACGATGTCTTTGCTTGATCTCTGCCGCCATATGCTCCGGCCTGCAGTTATATATCCTGATCCTGTATTTTTCCCTGGGAGAAACTCCCGCCTTGTTTTCCCGAAAACATCTGTAGTCCGGACTGTCAAAGTAAAGACTTCTGATCCTGTAAAAATCCCCCTGCTGATGAGGATCCTTTTTCATGAGGAAACTTATCCTGTTTCTGACATCGAGCAGTATATCCTTCCCGACTATGAATTTCAGTTCCTTACGGTTTGCCCTCACTCTTCCTTTGACCTTTTCTTCAATATCGCCTCTGCGATCACCATGTCCGTTTCCGTCGTGATCTTTATATTGTCATAACTGCTTTCAACAAGCTTTGCATCCACATCTGCATACATCTTTGCGACCATGGTATCATCTGTAATATATACTCCCGCATCAAGCAGCCTTTTTTCATCCCTTTTCAGTTTTTCGTAACATTCAGCGATCATATCCCTGTCAAAGACCTGCGGTGTCTGCATCATCCAGACCCTTGACCTGTCAGGGGACTGCTCCACAAATCCGTCCCCGTTTTCGATCTTCACAGTATCCTTTGCCCTCACTGCCGCCACTGCGGCGCCGTATTTTTCAACATAATGAAGACATCTCTCCAGTGTTTGCCCGGATACGAAGGGCCTTGCTCCGTCATGGATAAAGACATGTTCGAAACCTTCCGTTTCCTTCAGCCCGTTATATACCGAGTCATATCTTTCCCTTCCGCCGGGCACTATGGCCTTTACCTTTCTGAATCCGTATCTGTCCACGATCTCTTTTTTGCAAAAGTCCTCGTCACCCTGTATGCAGACAAGGACCACCTTATCCACAAAAGATTTCTCAAAGGTCTCCAGACTGTAGCATATCAGAGGCTTTCCCAAAAGGTCCATATACTGCTTGGGCCTGTCGCCTCCCATTCTCCTGCCGCTGCCGCCTGCAAGCACGATCGCGATATTTTTCATAATAAAACCTCTGCCAATATCCGGAATCTTTTCATACTTCCTGTAGTTTCAGATTGGGAACAGCATTCAGGTCTGACCCGGAGATCCTGTTGTCCACATATCTGAAATAAGCCGCTGAAGCGATCATCGCCCCATTGTCCGTACAAAGCACGGGAGATGGAACAAAGAACTCTACTCCCCTTTTCCTGCATTCATCTTCCATGGTCTTTCGAAGCAGTGAATTTGACGCAACTCCGCCGGCAAGGGCAAGCCTTTTCATTCCCGTATTTTCCACCGCTTTCATGGCATTGTTTACAAGAACATCAACGACTGCAGCCTGAAACGATGCCGCAACATCGTTCCGGTTTACCTCCCTGCCTGCCATGGAACATGAATTCAGATAGTTGAGCACGGCACTCTTCAGCCCGCTGAAGGAAAACGAATATTCATTATCTGCTATCTTTGCCCTCGGAAAATCCACGGCTTTCGGGTCACCCTTTTTTGCAGCTTCATCTATCTTTGGTCCGCCGGGATAACCCAGACCTATGGCCCTGGCGACCTTGTCATAACTTTCTCCCGCGGCATCATCCATCGTTCTTCCCAAAATGGTATATTTGCCATGATCTTCCATTATCACCAGATGAGTATGTCCTCCCGAAACGATCAGACACAGAAACGGCGGATTCAGATCTCCGTACTCTATCAGATTTGAGCAGATGTGTCCCTCAATATGATTAACACCGACAAGAGGGATCTTTTTTGCAAAAGAATATCCTTTTGCAAAGGATACTCCCACCAGCAGCGGTCCAACCAGTCCCGGTCCGTATGTCACTCCGACAGCAGTCAGTTCTCTGTCCCTTATTCCTGCCTGTTTTACCGCTTCATCCACGACCTGGTTTATCTTTTCTATGTGCTGTCTTGATGCGATCTCGGGAACCACTCCTCCGTACAGCGTATGAGTGGATATCTGTGAAAAGATGACATTGGAAAGGATCTCTCTTCCGTTCCTTACTACCGCCGCTGCAGTTTCATCACATGAACTTTCAATTCCCAGAATCAGTATATCGTCCATAACCCTATTCCGAAAGCTGCCATCCAAGTATCTTCCAGTGCCCGTCTGTATCCTGCCTCAAAAGGAATTCTTCCCTGATCTGATTTATCTTTCCGTTTTCCCTCATATTCAGAGTCAGGAGCATTGTGGCCAGGCTGCCGTACTCGTTATCACTGTATCTGACATCCGTACTTGAGGACACGGAAAAACTCGAAACGATCTTTGAAGCTTCCCTGTACTGCAGCACCTCAGCCTTCAGGGCTCTGATATACTCATCCTCGGTCTGGGTCGCAAGCAGTTCTTCATCAAACAGCTTTCTCATCATCTTTGCCAGTTCCTCGATCTGCTCCTCCGTTGTATCCTCCATATAAAAGCACTTCGTGATCTGGGCATAGTGTTTCATGACCTCTCTCGGAGTTGAAGGATAGGAAACATCAAAGTTTTGGGCCAGTTCCTTCGCTGTCTCGGTCATGACCACATTTTCTTCACTCTTCGGAATATTGGCGATCGCAAAATACACTACAACTATTGCCGCACAGATGGCAGCAATGCCCAGTATTGTATTTTTAGTTTTGTTCTTCTTCATAATCCAGAACCACCGTTTTTCCGTCTTTTCCCGGCTTTGCCTGTGGAAAGATCTTTTTTACCTCATCCATATACTGTCTTGGATCCGTCATTGAGGGTGAAAAATGTGTCAGCCATAATTCCTTTACTCCGGCCTGTCTTGCAAGCTCAGCCGCCTCGGAAAAAACCATATGCCGGTTTTCCTTTGCCTTTGAAAGCTTGTCATCCTCTCCGTACATCCCTTCGCAGATGAACAGATCCGAACCCTTTGCATTTTCAACTATCGACTTTGTGGGACGGGTGTCAGTAGTATATGTGACTTTGAGACCCTTTCTTTCCTTCCCCATCACCATGTCCGGAGTAAATCTCCTTCCGTCCTCCGTCACGCATTCCTCGCCCTTTTGGAGTCTGTTCCACATCCTGATGGGAATATCAAGTTCCCTTGCCCTTTTATCATCAAATCTTCCGGCTCTTTTGATGCTTACGGAATAACCGTAGCATAGCATGTTATGATTTACCTTGAAAGCCTTTATATTATACCCGTTGATGCATATATTCTCTTCGTTTCCCTCTATCTCATGGAAATTCAGTTCAAAAGGAAGTTCAGGAGCCACCACAAGCAGCGACTTCACCACTCTTTCAAGTCCTTTCGGGCCGATCAGTGTCACATTCTCCGTTCTCTCGGCATTTCCCAATGTGAGCAGCATTCCCGGCAGTCCACTGATATGGTCGGCATGAAAATGAGTGAAACAGATGATATCGATGGGGTTTGGGCTCCACCCCTTTTTCTTCATTGCTATCTGAGTCGCTTCTCCACAGTCTATCAAAAGACTGCTCCCGTTGAACCTGAGCATCAGCGATGTCAGATATCTGTATGGCAGAGGCATCATTCCTCCGCACCCCAGCAAACAAACGTCCAGCATATTTCCTCTTAAATCTGCCTGATCCAGTATATCAGGGCATCCTCCTTCGGATTGTCGTAAAACCCCGGTCTGACACCCTCCGATCTGAATCCCAGTTTTTCATACAGGTTTATCGCCGCGGTATTTGATGACCTGACCTCCAGTGTGAAATTCCTTGCACCTATTTCTCTTGAATCAGCCATCAGCTTCTGAAGCATCTCCTCAGCTATGCCGCGCCGCCTGTACTCCTTTTTGACAAAAACATTTGTGATGTCGGCATCACCGCACATATTTCTCAGTCCCGCACATCCTACCACTTCATCTCCATCCTTTGCGACAAGATAGTACGCATAATCACAGCACATGGTTTCTTTGAAATCATCCTCACTCCATGCATCACTGCCAAAAATATCCTTTTCAAGCAGGCTCAATGTTTTGCAGTATTCGTTTTTAAGCCTGTCATAAACGATCATTCTCCTTTTTCATCCTCTCGCGTTCGGCCTGGGACATCCTCAGGTACTCGGGCTTGTGTGCCGATGCGCTTTCATATCTGCCTTCAGAGTAATATATCGACGCCAGAACCCCTACACAGGCCGCTCTCTGTCTGTTGCAGGATGCAGGCGCATAGAAATGCTCCGTTTTCAGCTTTTCCTCTAAACGGTCCCGGAATACCGGGACCCCATCACCCAGAAAAACAACTCTTTTTCCTATGATGTCCAGCTCTTCGATCACATTATCGACGGGTCCGGCATTTTGCTCCCGGATTATCTTCAGCCCCCCGTTCTCAAAGGTATACATTCCGCTGTAGGTCTCATTCCTTCTGGCATCCATCAGCGGAACTATGATGTCTTCACATCCCCACAGATTCATGGCAAGCGCATCCACCGTCGGAACAGGGATCACAGGCTTTCCGGCTGCTCCCGCCATACCCTTTGCGGTAGCCGACCCTATCCTGAGTCCCGTGAAGGATCCGGGTCCCTTTGCCACAGCGACCGCATCGATGAGATCCACATCCGTATCGGTCATGGAACATATAGCCTCTATCATCGGCATCAGAGTCTCACTGTGTGTCTTTTTGTATGAAACGGTATACTCGGCAAGAACCAGATCGTCCTCTGTGATCGCACAGGACGCGGTAAGCCCCGAGGAATCAATTGCCAGTATCTTCAATCTCAAGCCTCCGGTAATCGTCATCAACCTCCGGATCCTTGAACATCCTGATCCACACTGTGCTCTCCGGCATCAGATCCCGTATCCTGTCAGCCCATTCAACCAGGGTCACTCCGGACCCTTCGATATCATCATCAAAGCCGGTCTCCTCCATCTCTGACGGGTCTTCGATCCTGTATACATCAAAATGGTACAGGGGCAGCCTTCCGTCATCGTATATCTGAACCAGAGTAAAGGTAGGAGAATTTACTGTTTCTTTCACACCAAGGCCTTTAGCAAAACCCTTTGCAAAGACTGTTTTTCCGGCTCCCATCTCTCCGGTGAGTGCTATGATATCACCTGGCTTTGCCTTTTCTCCCATAGCCCTTGCATATTCAAATGTCGTTTTTTCATTCATTGACTCAAATGTCTTTTTCACTGTTTTTCCTCATTACCGGGATGTCCGGAACTGCTCTGCCGGTAAAAGTTAATTATACACCCAAAAGGCGTTTCCCTCAATCATTTCCCTTGAGCAGGTGCGACAGTTTTTTGTAGATGAGAAAGGTGATCACGACGCTGCACAGACCCTTGAACACGGTAAAGGGCAGATTGAAGATCAAAAGGCATCCCCACAGGTCGTTCACTCCGCTGTAGATCAGCCGGTATGCCTCAATTATAGCCTCCATCGGCATGAAATTTGTATATATCGGGTATACAACATAGTAATTTGTGAAAAGTGACACCACTCCCATTACCACGGCTCCGAGAAGCGCTCCCAGTACAGCTCCTTTTTTGCTGTGCTTTCTTTTGTAGATAATCCCGGCCGTAAACACAAAAACCGCACCCAGAACAAAATTTGCCAGTTCACCCACGCCGCCTGTCTGCGTGTTCACCAGATGTATCAGGTTTTTGACAAGACAAACCAGTATCCCTGACAGAGGACCATATGCAAAAGCCGCTATGAGCGCAGGAAGTTCTGAAAAATCCATCTTTATGAACGGCGGCATGAGGGGAATGGGAAATTCCAGAAACATCAGTACATAGGCCGCCGCCGCAAGCATTGCCGTTCCTGTCAGCCTCCTGATCCTTTTTCCCGCCGCCGCATGACTGCCTGCAGCCTTTCCGGCTGTTCCACTGTTTACATTACTCATAATAAAGACCTCCTTTTTTGAAGATACAGGAAATCCCAAAGAAAAACCCCGGAACACTCCCGGGGCAAATAAACATAAACATCAAATCTTCTCTCATCCAGACTATACTGTCGGCACTGGAATCACACCAGTTCATGCCTTTGCGGCTCGTGGGCTTTACCACCGGTTTTGAATCTCACAACACCCCGAAGATTTCCCGTATTCACTTTCTGTAACAGCACGTATTATATGACAAAGTCCCGAAAACCGCAACAAGATCTTGAAAAACAGCAGGAAAAATGATATTATTATATTGGATTTTTGGCACGACTTAACGAAAGGAACAGATCATGGAAATCGGAATGGTGAGTGCATATAATCCAATTTCATATCCTGCATCGATGTATACGGCGGGTTCGTCTGAACCGGATGTTAATGCCGCCATACCCGGCATCCAGAATCCCGAAAATACCGGAGAGACCGGAAAAGTCGAAAAAAATCCCGGAGAATCAGAAGTCAAGGCACCCGGACGCAAATCCTCTCCCGCAGAGTGCGAAACCTGCAAAGAGCGCAAATATCAGGACGGTTCCGATGAGATGGTCTCCTTCAAATCGGCATCCCACATCTCGCCCACTGAAGCTCCGGCTGCTGTCCGTGCCCACGAAGGCGAGCACGTTTCCAACGCCTACAAAAAAGCCGCTGAAAAAGGCGGCAAGGTCCTGCGTGCATCAGTTACCATCAAAATGGCTATCTGTCCCGAGTGCGGGCGTTCATATGTCGCAGGCGGTCAGACCAGTACGTGTATCAAGTTTCCCAAGGACGACAATCCATACAACAAAAATCTCAGATCTTACATGAATGACGCAATAAGAGGCGGCAATATTTCAGCCGCCGTCTGATATACCCGTTTCTTCATACCGCAAGCCCTGCTCATTGCAGGGTTTTATTTTACCCTTATACGGCTCTTTAGCCCCGTGATCTTTGAAGCCTTCTCGCCGAATTCCTTTTCACTCATAACTTCAGTTATGAAAGCACATTCATTTCCATCCAGAGGGATCTCCTTGAATTCAGTCGACTCTCCGAACACCTTCCTTGCCGTATCTTTTTCATCCTTCCCGATCCTGACAAAAAACCGGCTTTCAAAAGAATCTATAGGAGACAGTTCTATGCTTCCATCCTGCCAGTTGTTGTAAACTGTCCTTCCATCGTTTTTCACAGCCTGTGCCATATCTGCCGCTACAGCACTCGCAGTCGGAAGACTTCCCGCTCCGCTGCCGTAGAACATGGCATCTCCCAGCATATTTCCATGGACAAAGATCGCATTAAATACTCCATCCACTGAATACAGGGGGTTTTCCCTGTCAACCATAAACGGTGCAACGAATGCATGGTATTTTCCGTCCCTGTGCCTGCTGAAGGCAAGGAGCTTTATCGCATACCCGAATTCCTTTGCAAACTCAATATCTGACGGAGTGATCTTTGAAATGCCCTCCGTATGTACCTTTTCATGATCCACGGTCTTTCCGAAAGCAATGGAAGACAGAATGGCTATCTTTCTCTGGGCATCATATCCTTCTATATCCGCTTCAGGGTTTCTTTCGGCGTATCCCATATCCTGTGCATCCTTCAGGACATCATCAAACAATGATCCCTCGCTGCTCATCTTCGTCAGGATATAGTTTGTGGTACCGTTCAATATACCTGAAACTTCATCGATCTCATCAGCTATCAGAGCCTCGTTCAGGCTCCTGATGACGGGTATTCCTCCTCCGCAGCTTGCTTCAAAAAAATAATTGACATCATTCTCCCTTGCAAGCCTTATCAGCTCCGGCCCATGCTTTGCAACCAGTTCCTTGTTTGAAGTACAGACACTCTTTTTTGCCAGAAGACATTGTTTTGTGAAATCGTAGGCAGGCTTGATCCCTCCCATGACCTCAGCCACAACCTTTACTTCGGGGTCGTTTACGATGTCATTGAAATCGTGGGTCAGAATATCATCGACAGGATGTCCCGGAAATTCTCTCAGATCCAGCACATATTTGACTTCCAGTCCTTCACCTGTCCTTTTTTTGATCAGCTCACTGTTTGTATTCAGTACATTATATACTCCGGAACCTACTGTCCCGAATCCGAGTATGGCTGCCTTAACCATTGGTTTCTCCTTTACTTTGTGCTCCGGTTTTTTCCCATTTCAGGTATGAATTAATGAAGGGATCGATATTTCCGTCAAGCACGGAATCGGCCTGAGCTATCTCGGTCCCGGTACGAAGATCCTTTACCAGCTGGTATGGCTGCAGGAAATACGACCTGATCTGTGATCCCCAGGCAATATCCTTGATCTCACCCCTGATATCGGAAAGCTTCTCCGCATTGTTTTCCCTCGCCAGCATATAAAGCTTTGCCTTCAGCATCTGCATGGCCTTGTCCTTGTTTTGGAACTGGGATCTTTCATTCTGGCAGGTCACCACTATCCCCGTTGCCAGATGGGTGATACGTATGGCAGAGGATGTTTTGTTGATATGCTGTCCGCCTGCTCCCGAGGACCTGTAGGTGTCCACCTTGATATCCTCCGGCCTGATGTCTATATCGATATCCTCCTCTATGTCCGGCATAACATCCATCGATACAAAGGATGTCTGTCTTTTTCCCTGGGCATTAAAGGGCGATATCCTGACCAGACGGTGAACCCCTTTTTCCGACTTCATATAACCGTAGGCATTTTCTCCGTTTATCTGAAAAGTGACCGATTTGTATCCGGCCTCGTCTCCCTCAAGGCTGTCAAGCTCCTCTATGGTGAAACCATGTCTTTCAGCCCATCTGGTGTACATCCTGTAAAGCATGGCGCACCAGTCACAGGATTCCGTTCCTCCCGCTCCGGCGTTGAGTCTCATTATCGCATTGTAATTATCATACTCATCCGACAGCAGGGTCTTGATCCTGATGCTCTCAAATTTTTCCCTGAAGGCATCAAAATCGCCTTTTATCTCATCGGCCATGCTCTCATCGTTTTCTTCATTTGCGATATCGATGAGATCCAGCATATCCGAATACTTTGTCTCAAGATCCGTAAAGGTATTCACATCCTCCTTGAGACTCCCCAGTTCTTGGGACTGCTTCCGCGACTTCTCCGGGTCATTCCAGAAATCAGGCTCCTCCATAAGCCTGGAAAGTTCCTCTATCCTGTTTCCTTTGCTTTCCAGATCAAGAGATGCCTTCAGTTCCTTCAGAGGTTCCTCGTACTGCCTGATCTCGATTTTCAGATTATCCAGTTCAACCATATATCAGACCAAACCTCTCCCGTGACAGTTCTTGTACTTCTTCCCGCTTCCGCAGGGGCAGGGATCATTGGGATAGATCTTTTTCCCTTCCCTCTTTTTCGGGGCCTTTGCAACCGAATCATCCTTGTTGGTTCCCGTAACCTTTGCAACCTGCTCTCTCTCCACCTTTTCCTCAACCTTTGTATGGAAAAGGAGTCTCACCGTATCTTCCTGAATGGCATCTATCATGCTGTTGAACATGTCAAAACCTGTCAGCTTGTACTCAACAACAGGATCCCTCTGTCCAAAGGCCTGCAGACCTATTCCCTGTCTGAGCTGATCCATATCATCTATATGATCCATCCATTTTCTGTCTATGACCTTCAGCAATATGACACGTTCAATCTCACGAAGCTGCTCTGCCTCAGGAAACTCCGCTTCCTTGCTCTCATAGAGCTTTACTGCATTTTCCTTGAGGTAATGCTTCAGTTCATTCTTGTTCATCCCCTTGATATTGGGAGTTTTAACCGGATCCATGGGTATTATGGGAAGCAGCAGCTCATTCAGTTCCCTGAGATCCCAGTTGTCCGGATTGCTGTCCTCTCCTATACAGGTATCCACAACCTCATCCGTGATGTCTGTTATCATCTTGTAGACAGCATCCCTCATGCTCTCGCCGTCGAGAACCTTGCGGCGCTCCTCATATATCTTTTCCCTCTGCTCGTTGTTGACTCTGTCATACTCAAGCAGATTCTTTCTGATGCCGAAGTTATTATCCTCTATCTTTTTCTGTGCACGCTCTATGGCACTTGTCAGCATCTTGTGTTCTATCTGCTCTCCGTCGGGAACATTCAGCGCCTCAAAGGCTGCTATCATCCTCTCGGATCCGAATAGTCTCATCAGATCATCCTCGAGTGAAATATAAAACCTCGAGCATCCGGGATCTCCCTGTCTTCCGGAACGGCCGCGCAGCTGATTGTCGATACGTCTTGCCTCATGTCTTTCCGTTCCTATGATCATGAGACCTCCGGCTTTTCTGGACTCCTCATCAAGCTTGATATCCGTACCACGACCTGCCATGTTGGTCGCAATTGTCACGGCTCCGTGAACACCTGCTTCAGCTATGATCTCCGCTTCCTGCTCATGAAATTTGGCATTCAGGACATTATGGGCAACACCGTGCTTTTTCAGCATCGCCGAAAGCATTTCCGAGGTTTCTATCGTAATGGTACCGACCAGGATCGGCTGTCCCGTGGCATGGATCCTGTCTATCTCATCTATGATCGCATTGAATTTTTCCTTTTTGGTCTTGAACACCGCATCCTGCATATCTACACGGGCGATGGGCATATTCGTGGGAATGGTGATGACATCCATTCCGTAGATCTCACGGAATTCCTTCTCCTCGGTAAGCGCCGTACCGGTCATACCGCATTTTTTATCAAACTTATTGAAGAAATTCTGGAAGGTGATGGTAGCCAGCGTCTTGCTCTCCCTTTTAACCTTCACATGTTCCTTGGCTTCTATCGCCTGATGCAGACCGTCGGAATATCTCCTTCCGGGCATGATCCTGCCCGTGAATTCATCTACTATGAGGACCTGATCATCCTTTACCACATAATCCTTGTCGCGCGCCATCAGGTTGTGAGCCCTCAGGGCAAGTATAATGCAGTGCTGTATCTCAAGATTTTCGGGATCGGCAAAATTGTCTATATGAAAGAACTGCTCTACCTTTTTCACGCCCTGCTCAGTGAGATTGACAAGGTGATCCTTTTCATTGACGATGAAGTCTCCCGTCTCCTCTATCTCCACTCCCATGATGGCATCCATCTTTGAAAGTTCATCGCTTGATGCCTCGCCTCTTTGAAGCTGACGCGCCAGCATGTCGCAGGCCTGGTATATCTGCGTTGATTTTCCCGACTGACCGGATATGATGAGGGGTGTTCTTGCCTCATCTATGAGAACAGAGTCCACCTCGTCTATGATGCAGTAGTGGAGTTCCCGCAATACCAGCTGCTCCTTGTATATGACCATATTATCTCTCAGATAATCAAAGCCAAGCTCATTATTTGTCACATACGTGATGTCGCAGGCATACGCCTTCTGCCTTTCCTCACTTGTCATACCGTTTAATACGACACCTACGGTCAGTCCCAGAAACTCATGGACCTGCCCCATCCATTCAGCATCACGCTTTGCCAGGTAATCGTTTACCGTTACGACCTCGACTCCTCTTCCTTCAAGAGCATTCAGATAGGCAGGCAGAGTAGAGACCAGGGTTTTTCCTTCACCGGTTCTCATTTCAGCGATTCTGCCCTGATGCAGGATGATACCGCCCATCAGCTGAACACGGAAATGCTCCATCTTCAGAGTTCTTCTGGCAGCCTCCCTGACCGTGGCAAAAGCATCGGGAAGCAGATCATCAAGGGTTTCTCCTCCCTTCAGCCTTTCCTTAAACTGCCTGGTCCTGTCCCGCAGTTCTTCATCTGAAAGAGCCATCATCTGATCTCTCATTCCCTCGATCCTGTCAACGATCGGCTCTATCCTTTTCAGTTCTCTTTCACTGTGTGTCCCAAAGACCTTTTCTATGATGTTCATTACTTTGAATTAATACTCCTTTGCTTCTTCTTCGCCATTGAGGACCCGAAGGCCTCCCTGTGCGAGTGCAAGAAGTTCATCTTCGCCCGGATATGCCACAACAGGAGCTATCCATCCGACATATTTCTCGATGTCATCTATGATGCATTTATTATATGCGATACCTCCGGTACAGATTATCGCATCCACCTTTCCCTCCAGTGCAGCCGCTCTTGCGCCGATATCCTTTGCTATCTGGTACACAAAGGCATCTATCACAAGTGCCGCCTCTTTATCCGTCTCAGCCTTTTTCAGGCATTCCACCATGTCATTTGATCCAAGATAAGCGTTCAGTCCGCCGCCGCCCACAAGCTTCCTGTACATTTCCTTTTCGGTATATTTTCCGGAATAGCACAGGCGTACCAGCGGTCCCACAGGAAGTCCTCCCGCTCTTTCCGGAGAAAAAGCACCGTCCCCCTCAAGGGCATTGCTCACATCTATGACTCTTCCGTTTTTGTGTGCGCCTACGGATACTCCTCCGCCCATGTGTACAACGATCACATTCACATCTTCATACTTCTTTCCGTTCTCTTTTGCATAGCGCCTTGCCATAGCCTTCTGGTTCAGCGGATGAAAGATACTGGTCCTCTTTATTTCGGGTATGCCCGAAAGCCTTGCAACATCCGAAAGTTCGTCAACGGCTACGGGATCTACTATGAAAGAAGGCTTTCCTATCTCATCACCGATCTCACGGGCAAGCACACCTCCCAGATTTGATGCATGCTGTCCCTGGGGACCCACCTTCAGATCAGCCAGAAGCTCATCGCTGACCCTGTAGGTACCTCCGGGTATGGGTTTTACCAGTCCTCCCCTTCCCACGACCATATCAAGGGTCTTTATATCGAAGTTCTTTTCAGAGAGAAACTCAAGGATTATGTCCTTTCTGAATTCCCTCTGGTCAAATATCGTGTCAAACTTTGATATTTCCTCTGTCGTGTGACGCAGAGTTTTGTCAAAAAGCATGTTCTCGTCTTCAAAGACGGCTATCTTTGTGGAAGTCGAACCCGGATTGATGATGAGTGATCTGATCGCCATATACTTTTCCTCCTGTTATTTCTTCAGATTGTGTGCTACTACAGCCGCAAGAGCGATGGAATTCACCTTTGTCTCCGCGGAATCAGAACGGGATGCCAGTATGGCGGGAGCCTTTGTCCCCGTCAGAATACATCCGTTCTTGAACTCAGTGGTATGTACTATAAACTTGTATGCTATATTTCCCGCATGGATGTCGGGGAAAAGGATGACATCGGCGTCTCCCACTATCTTTCTGCCCTCGGCGCCCTTGTGCCTTGCAGCCTCCGGATATATCGCAAGATCCACCGAAAGAGGACCGTCGACTATGCAGTTTTTGATCTCCCCGGCTTCATTCATCTTTGTCAGTTCATCAGCCTCGACCGTGGCCGGCATCTTGGGATTAACAACCTCAACGGCAGCTACCGGTGCCACCTTCGGCATGTCAATGCCGCATGCATTGCAGACCTCCACGGTATTATTAATTATCTTTACCTTCTCTTCAAGAGTAGGATAAGGCAAAAAAGCCACATCCGTGAGGAAAAGGAGTTTCTCTATCCCCTTTATCTCAAACACTGCCACATGCGAAAGCAGTTTATCCGTACGAAGACCCACTTCCTTGGCAAGGATGCTTTTCAGGAAATCCTTGGTGGCAAGCTGTCCCTTCATATAGATATCTGCCTTGCCGTCGTGAACTATCTTTACTGCTTCGTGCGCAGCCTCTATGGGATCCGGTATATTGATGATCTCAAATATGGACGGATCGATATTCTTGTCCGCGCAGATCTTTTTGATCTTTTCCTCATCTCCCACAAGTATGGAATCCGCTATCTTCCTGTCATGAGCCATCGCTACTGCTTCAAGCACTTCATCATCATTTGCCGCAGCTACCGAGAGTTTCTTGACCGGAAACTCGTTTACTTTTTTCAGTATCTCTTCAAAGTTTTTACTCATCTCTTCTGCTCCATAATAAAATATTGTGCTCAAAACCCGGCGGTGTGTTTCACCGCCGGGTCCGTTAAATCCTTTATGCCTTTGCGGCCATTGCCTCTTTGATCTGCTTTGTAAGTTCGGGAACTATCTGGTTCAGATCTCCTACCACACCGTAGTCGGCAACATCAAATATGGGAGCACTCTCATCCTTGTTTATGGCTATGATGATATCTGACTCTTCCATACCTGCCACATGCTGGATGGCTCCGGAGATACCTATTGCAAAATACACATGAGGCCTTACGGTCTTTCCGGTCTGTCCAACCTGCATTTCCTTGGGCTTCCAGCCTGAATCAACAACTGCTCTCGAGCAGCTGACTGTTCCGCCGATCGCTTCCGCAAGTTCCTCGAGGATCTTGAAGTTCTCAGGTGAACCTACTCCACGTCCTCCGGAAACAAGGATCTTTGCATCAGCGATATCCGCCACATTTGATACTGACTTGACCACCTCAAGTATCTCAGCATATTTATTGTTCGGAGTGAAGTCTAACTTGCACTCCTCAACATTTGCCTTTGCACTCTTGTCAGCTTCCCTCTTCTGCATAACACCGGGACGAACTGTAGCCATCTGAGGCCTATAATCAGGACATGCGATGGTAGCAATGGTATTTCCGCCAAAAGCGGGACGTGTCATGAGGAGCTGGTTCTTTTTCTGCTCCTGGCCGGGTGCCGGGTTGAGAGGGAAATCACCAATGTCAAGCTGTGTACAGTCAGCTGTAAGACCTGTATGTATCCTTGCTGCAACCCTGGGACCAAGATCTCTTCCGATAGCCGTAGCTCCGATCAGCATTATCTCGGGCTTGTACTGCTCAATGACCGAAGAAAGAGCATGAGCATAGGGCTCTGTCCTGTATTCCTTCAATTCGGGATCATCAACAACGATGACCCTGTCTGCTCCGTACTGTGCGAGGCTGTCTGCCAGTCCCTTCACATCGGATCCGATGAGGACTGCCACAACCTGCTGTCCG
This sequence comes from uncultured Lachnospiraceae bacterium, assembly GCA_947166195.1. Lineage (GTDB taxonomy): Bacteria > Bacillota > Clostridia > Lachnospirales > Lachnospiraceae > NK4A144. The sequence goes on along the minus strand of CAMVDF010000007.1, from coordinate 11,925 downwards.
AGGTCTGCTGCCAGATCCTTTGCCTTTCCGAGCAGCTCATATGCGATATTATTTATCTTGTTGTCAACCTGCTGAGCAAAGATAAATACATCTTTACATTCTTCAACTTTTAAACTCATTTTATCTTCTCCTCCGTATATTAGATGACGTGCTTCTCAGCAAGTTTTCCTACTATATAATCCACAGCCTCCTTGGGTGAATCGGGAACAACCTTTTCACCGGCGCCCTTGGCAACCCTGTCGGAAGCCTTTGCGATCTTTGTGGGAGAGCCGTTAAGTCCCAGATTGTCATCTGTGACATCCTTCAGATCCTTTCTGCCACAGACAGTAACCTCAGTCTGATAAGCATCAAAGATTCCTCCGGGAGTCATATACATATCCTCGCCAAGCTCAGCCAGAGCAGTGATCAGGCAGGGCATCTTCACCTTCAGCATATGATATCTGTCCTCAAACTGTCTCTTTACGACTACGCTGTCACCCTCTATCTTTATCTCCTCTGCATAGGAAACAAGTGGCAGATCCAGACGCTCCGAGATCTGAGGTCCAACCTGTGCTGTATCTCCGTCGATAGCCTGACGTCCGGTAATGACCAGATCATATTCCAGATTTCTGATGGCTCCTGCAAGCGTCTGGCTTGTAGCCCAGGTATCAGCACCTCCGAGAACCCTGTCTGTTACCAGAACTGCCTTGTCTGCTCCCATGGCAAGTGCTTCACGGAGGACATCATCCGCCTTCGGAAGACCCATGGTCACAACAGTTACCTCTGTTCCGGGATTTTCCTTCTTTATCTTCAGAGCTGCCTCAAGTCCGGCCTTGTCATCGGGATTCATGATGGCAAGCATCGCTCCACGGTCCAACGTTCCGTCGGGCTTGAACTTTACACCGCCCTTTGTATCGGGAACCTGTTTTACACATACTACTATTTTCATTTTTTTCTCCTTCGCTATTTTTTTATGACCTCACAACGCTTTTCATCACTTGAGCAATCCGGCTGAAATAACCATTCTCTGGACTTCTGAGGTTCCCTCATAGATCTCTGTGATCTTGGCATCCCTCATCATCCTTTCAACCTCGTACTCCCTGATGTATCCGTAACCGCCGTGATACTGAACAGCCTTTGTGGTAACCTCCATCGCAACCTCAGCCGCATAGAGCTTTGCCATTGCAGCTTCCATTCCGTAGGATACCTTGGGATCCTTCTGATATTCACCCTTCTTCATTGCTGCCTGATAAACGAGGAGCTGTGCAGCCTTCGTCTTTGTAGCCATATCCGCAAGCTGGAACTGCGTATTCTGGAACTGTCCGATCGCCTTTCCAAACTGCTTTCTTTCCTTTACATACTCAACGGTACGCTCAAGCGCTCCCTCTGCAATACCCAGAGCCTGGGCAGCGATACCTATACGTCCTCCGTCAAGGGTATGCATCGCTATATTGAAGCCCTTGCCCCGCTGTCCCAGAAGGTTGTCCTTCGGGATCCTGCAGTCCTGGAAGATCAGCTCGTAGGTTGATGATCCGCGGATACCCATCTTGTTCTCCTTCGTACCAAAGGTGAAACCGGGTGTTCCCTTTTCAACAACATATGCGGAGATCTCCTTCATCATCTTGCCGCGCTTTTCAACCTTGCCGCTCACGGCGAAGATCACGTAAACATCGGCTTCCTTTCCGTTTGTTATGAAGCATTTCGATCCGTTCAGAACCCACTCATCACCGTCAAGTACTGCCTTTGTCTGCATTCCCTGTGCATCGGTTCCCGCTCCGGGCTCAGTCAGTCCGAAAGCTCCGAGCTTTTCTCCCTTTGCCAGCGGAACCAGCCATTTCTGCTTCTGCTCCTCTGTACCAAAGGTCATGATGGGATCCACACAGAGAGATGTATGTGCGGAAACGATAACTCCCGTAGTGCCGCAAACCTTTGAAAGCTCCTCTACACACATAGCGTAGGTAAGCGGGTCGCAGCCCTGTCCGCCGTATTCCTTCGGAACAGGTATGCCTAAAAATCCGTACTTTGCCATTTTTTCGACCGTATCCCTGGGGAATTCCTCGGTCTCATCCACCTCGATAGCGCGAGGCTTTACTTCCTTTTCGGCAAAATCCTTGAAAAGAGACCTTGCCATTGCATGTTCCTTGCTTAACTGAAAGTCCATGTCTTACCTTCCTTCCGTTTTTATTAAAATTTTTACAATGATCTACTTTTTGTCAGTTGCGACTTTTCCGTCGGAATAATCATAGAAACCGATTCCCGTCTTGACGCCGAGCTTCTTTGCACGAACCATCTTTTTGAGGAGCGGGGCCGGACGATATTTGGAATCACCGGTTTCTGCATAGAGAACTTCCATGATGGCAAGAACTATATCAAGTCCGACATAGTCTCCAAGCTCCAGCGGACCCATGGGATGGTTTGCGCCGAGCTTCATTGCATTATCTATGCCCTCGATATCCGAAACACCCTCGGAATATACAAAGATTCCCTCATTGATGAGCGGAATGAGGATCCTGTTTACGACAAAGCCGGGAGCTTCATTTACCTGAACGGGAGTCTTTCCGAGCTTCTCTGAGATATCCTTTACCTTTTCAACAAGGTCAGCCGGTGTATTTGCGCCTGCAATGACCTCTATGAGCTTCATCCTGTCTGCAGGATTAAAGAAATGCATTCCCACTATGGGCTTCGGAAGCCCTGCTCCGATCTCTGTGATCGAAAGAGAGGAGGTGTTTGAAGCAAAGATACAGTTGTCGTTCTTTACCACATTCTCCATCAGATCCTTGAAGCAGTCCTGCTTGATCTGCATCACCTCAAGTGCCGCCTCCACAACAAGATCAGGATCTGTTGCTATGGAATTGAGACCGGTCTGAAATTTTGCAAGATATGAATCAACCGCTGCCTGATCCATCTTTCCCTTGCTGACCAGCTTCTCGTATCCCTTTTTGATCTTTGCAAGTCCGCCTTCGGCAAACTCCGTCTTGATATCGCAAAGATAAACCTTGTCAAAATCCGCACACTGTGCAAAAGCCTTTGCGATACCCTGTCCCATGGTTCCGGCACCTATTACAGCTACCTTCATTTTCGTATCCTCCTGTTTATTTATTCTGGAAATCCACTATCTTTACCTTTGCCGGGTCATCCTTTTTGCGAAGGAAATTTGCCATTCCCTCCTTTTGATCGTATGACTCAAAACAGTCACCGAAAAGCTTCTCCTCTATAACGAGCGCTTCATCAATATTCACCTGCAGGCCGTCATTGACCGCCTTCTTGCAGTTGCGTACAGCGATCGGTGCATTCTTTGCAATGATCGCAGCCAGCTTTTCCGCCTCGGCCATCAGCTCCGAAAGAGGATAAACCGCGTTTACAAGTCCTATCCTCAAAGCCTCGTCGGCTTTTATGTTTCTCGCTGTATATATGAGCTGCTTTGCCATACCCGGACTTACGAGTCTTGCAAGTCTCTGGGTTCCTCCAAACCCCGGTGTGATACCCAGTCCGACCTCAGGCTGCCCGAAAAGAGCGCTGTCCGCACAGATCCTGATGTCGCAGCTCATCGCCAGCTCATTTCCTCCTCCAAGGGCAAAGCCGTTCACTGCGGCTATGAAGGGAACAGGAGAAGTCTCTATCTTTCTGAACACATCATTTCCCTTCTTTCCAAAAGCCTCTCCCTCTGCCTTCGAAAGAGTGCTCATCTCTCCGATATCAGCTCCTGCGACAAAGGACTTCTCTCCTGCGCCGGTCAGTACAACTGCCCTGACTTCATTTGTGTCGATGCCGGAAACCACCTTGTCAAGTTCATCAAGCACTGCGGAATTCAGTGCATTGAGAGCCTCCGGTCTGTTTATGGTTATCACGGCGTATTTATCTTTTACTTCATATTCAACAAAAGCCATTTCCAACTTCCTTTCTTATATTGCCTTTACTACAGTTGCACAGCCCATGCCTCCGCCTATGCAAAGCGTTGCAAGGCCGGTCTTCGCACCTGTCTTCTTCATGTTGTGGAGCAGTGTCACAAGGATCCTTGCTCCGGATGCACCGACCGGATGTCCGAGTGCTATGGCACCGCCGTTGATGTTGAGCTTCTTCAGATCAAATCCAAGATCCTTTCCGACTGCAACAGACTGTGCCGCAAAAGCCTCATTTGCCTCATATATGTCAAAATCGTCGATCGTCAGACCGGTCTTTGCCATTACCTTCCTTGTAGCAGCTACAGGTCCGATACCCATTATAGAAGGATCTACGCCTGCAAGAGCACCTGCAACAAACTCAGCCATGGGAGTCACTCCGAGTTCTTTTGCTTTCTCCTCCGTCATCACAACGACTGCTGCTGCACCGTCATTGATGCCGGATGCATTTCCGGCTGTTACGACTCCGTCGGGATTGAGCGGTTTGAGTTTCTGAAGACCCTCAATGGTAGACCCTGCTCTGGGTCCCTCATCCGTATCAAAAAGCACGGTCTCCTTCTTTTTCTTTATCTCAACGGGAACGATCTCATCCTTGAAAGCACCGCTCTCGATCGCAGCGCAGGCTTTTTGCTGGCTGGCAAGGGCGAACTCATCAAGTTCCTCACGTGTCAGATTCCACTGCTTTGCAACATTGTCGGCAGTAGTGATCATATGATAATCATTGAATGCATCCCAAAGTGCATCCTTTACCATGGTATCCACCAGTGCGCCCTGGCTCTGGCTCGGCCATGTCATCCTGTATCCGTATCTTCCCTGAGGAAGTGCAAAAGGAGCCATAGACATATTCTCCATGCCTCCCGCAACCACGATGTCGGCGTCTCCCGCCTGTATCATCTGTGCTGCCATATTCACGCAGTTGAGTCCGGATCCGCAGACAACATTTACCGTAACAGCAGGTACTTCCTTGGGTATTCCTGCATTCAGCGATGCCTGACGAGCTACATTCTGTCCCAGACCTGCCTGTATAACGCAACCCATGTATACATGATCTACCTGTTCTCCCTTAACTCCAGCTCTGTTCAAAGCTTCCCTGATGACTATCTCTCCCAGCTTTGCAGCGGGTGTTGTGGACAGGGATCCCCCCATGGTACCGATTGCCGTGCGGCATGCGCCCGCAAGCACGATCTTTTTTGACATATAGCTTTCCTCCTTAAATTTTATGATCCGGGCTCTGAAAATGCCCAACGCAACGCTAATTCTAACACATGGACCTGATCATTTCAATGCCGCTTTTCCCTTTTCAATGTCCATACAATACCTTGTATACCGGTCGTTCCATACACCGCTATATCTGTCATCTCCCCTGTGATCAGGAAGGTCATATCTGTCTTTTATGTATCTTCCGAAGCAGACCGAAAACTTCCGGGCACCGTCTACATTCAGGTGGCTGTGTCCGTCCACATAGTCTTCCCTTCTGTCAAGACCGATCTCCTCCGCCGCCCGATCAAAGTTAATATAATCACAGCCCTCGTATCCCTTTGCCATTTCCTCCAGTCTTTTATCGTATTCGGGAAACCAGGTGTTTATATATGTGGGAGTTTTCATCAGGAGAAGCGGTATATCTTCGTCCCTGCAGTAATCCATGATCTTTACAAGATACTCCTCTGCCTTCTCGGGAAAAAGCCGGTCTCCGGGTTTCAGTTTTCCGAATTCCTCAGGTTCATCCGTCCTTCCAAACTCCATTATGAATCCTTCATATGTCACCTTCGGTCTCCTGAACGCAAATCTCAGATCATCTTCAGTCAGCTCATCCCATCTTGAATGAAAACGGAATATGGGAAAAATGTATGATGAAAGACTTTCATCCTCCCACATTGAAGCTTTTGCACATCCAAGCTTGTCCGCCGAAAACCTCATCCCGTCTATGGTCTTTCTGTTTGCAGCCTCTTCGGCAAAATCCGCCCCATATTTCATGAAGCTCACATCAAGGGTTATGAGTTTCGGCCTGTTATATCTGACAGTATCCCTCATCAGATAGTAGGACTGCCACAAAGTCTGGGAAGCATTTGCCCTTGTATATGATGCAAACCCGTACCTGTCCCACAACACATCCGGCGATATGGCGTTATACACGGTCGACGAACCGAAAAACACGGCATCCAGCGGGGTGTCTTCCCCGTAAAATTCCGCCGTTATGTTTCCGTCCCTGTTTTCGTTTATGTATTTGGGCGAAAAGATCCTGCCCAGGACCAGAAGGATCGTCATCCCGAGAAGAACCGCTGCCGCTGATTTGGTTATTGTTTTTATTATGGTATCTTTCATGATCTAAAACTGCATATATATGAAATCCGCGCTGTCGTATCCAATGCCATATGATCCAAAAATGAGGATCATGGTCAAAACAACCGTACAAAAGACCCATCTGAAAGCCGCAGTTCTTTCCATGAGTCTGTCGTATATGCTCTTTTTTCGTTCAAGCAGGCTCACTGCAAAGAGAAGTCCTATCCCGATGAGGGCGACGACCATGTCCTGAGTTGAAAGGCCCAGTGACGAAATCCTTTCAAGTGAAACGGGGCCCTGTTTCAAAAGGATCCTCTTGTAGATCGAAAGAGCCATCCTGATGCCCTCAAAAGAAAGATCAAAGACCCGCAGCAGGCTCATTATGACAAAGGTCCTGATGACGGCAAAGGCTCTGTGCAAAAATCCTCCCTTCTTCCATCCCGCCATCCTGTTGAGCCTGTCGTACAAAGGCGTCATCTCTGCAGATACACACATGATGATCCCGTTCAACAGACCCCACAGCACATATCTCCATTCCGGACCGTGCCACAATCCCGTGGCAGCCCAGACAACAAGGGTAGCTGTGTAGAGCGAGGTCCTCTTTCCCAGAAAATCGCTGATCCCGCTTATCTTTTTTCCAAAGCTCATGAGTTTTTTTGATATGGATATGGGATAGAAAATATAATCCCGAAACCATGTGCCAAGAGTGATATGCCACCTGCTCCAGTACTCCGAGACAGATTTTGAAAAAAACGGCCTGACAAAGTTTTCGGTTACATCAACCCCGAAAAGCCTGGCCGTACCTATTGTTATATTGATCCCTCCCGAGAAATCCGCATAAAGCTGCATGGAATACAAAAAGACCATGATCAGCATATAGGTCCCGTTCAGATCCTTGTAGAATGCCGCCGTATTTGTTATAAAGACAGACAGCCTGTCAGCTATGATGAGTTTCTTTGCCACGCCGAAAATGATGAGGCAGAGCCCCCTCCTTATATTGTCTTCATCAAAACGGTTACCGTTAAAAAGAGTGGGGGAAATATCCCTGAACCTGCTTATGGGGCCCTGTACGATCTGCGGAAAAAAGGTCACAAACAATGTCAGCTTCAGCGGATTCTTTTCGGCATCATACCTTCTGTAAAAAAGATCTATGATATATCCCATGGACTGGAATGTATAAAAGGATATGCCAAGCGGGAGTACCAGCTTCTCAAACCCCCACATATCGGTGCTGCCAAAATACCCGACCCTGATCCTGTTTATATTCGCAAACAGAAAATCCGAATACTTCAGGATCGCAAGTATACCGAAATTCAGGCACAGGCAGATCACCATTATGACCTTGAGACGCTTTTTCAGCCACTTCTTTGCTTCCTTTTTTTTCTCACGATCAAAGATCCGGGCCGACCTGTCCTTCACCCTTTCCATGGCCATGGACGAAAGATATGTTATCGCTGAAGTGATGATTATGTAGATGATGTATTTACCGCACGCCAGATAATAAAAGAAAAGGCTGAATGCGAGCAGAACCAGATACCTGTATCTGACAGGTACCAGATAATACAAGAGCACCGCCGATATTACAAAGACCGCAAAAGGAACAGAGACAAAAGACATTGACCTTTGTTACTCCTCCATCAGTCGTTCTACAAGTTCATATATCTGCTTCGCGCTGTTGAAGTTTTCCGGCAGGAGATCTTCGGGACCTATCTCTATGTCATATTCCTCGGTCAGCTGACCTACCAGAGTCACTATATCAAAGGAATCAAATATCCTTTTGTCAATGAGTCCGTTTTCCGTTTCATAATCTATTTCCGGATGTATCCCCTTCAGGATACCGACAAGTTCTTCCATCTTCCCTCTCCTCTATGATTCTTTCAAAACTGTTTCCTTCAGTTTCACCCTGTCCGTCTTTCCTCCCGTTGTCAAAGGCATACTTCCGATCTTTTTCATCACATTCGGAATCATATACCTGGGAAGCCTTTCTTTAAGATACTCTATTATTTCGATATCATCAAGGGTGTCGGATACATAGGCCATTATTATCCTGTTTTTCTTCTCATCAAAGACACAGACTGCACTCTGCATGCCCTCCATTCCCGATGCGGCAGCCTCGATCTCGGGAAGCTCTATCCTGTGTCCCATATGCTTGATCTGGTGATCCTTTCTGGCAGCAAAGACCAGTTCTCCTCTTTCATTGTAAAATGCCAGATCTCCCGTCCTGTATATCCTTTCAGGGTATCTGTCATTTAAGGGGTTCCGGGTAAAGGCCTTTTCTGTCAGCTCCGGGCTGTTGATATAGCCGTTTGCCAGTCCGCTTCCTCTCACACATATCTCGCCTGTGACACCGGTATCGCCTTTGTCTATCAATGCATCATGTTCATCAAGCAGAAACACATCCGTGTTTTTGATATGCCCTCCTATGGGTATGGTCTCACTGTCATCAAAATCCCTGTCCACTACATAATAAGTACAGATCCCGGTTATCTCCGTCGGACCGTATATCTGCATGAAAAATGCATCGGGATAATAGCTTTTCCAGTAATTAAAACATTTTGTGGGCATTGCTTCCGCACCGAATATTATCTTTTTCAAAGAACCGGGCCTGCAAAGCTTCAAAGCCTTGAAAGCAGAGACCATACCCAGTGCAGAAGGCACCCATCGTATCACGGTAACCTTCCACCTGTCCATATATTCCAGAAGTCTTGCCGGGGTGGAAAAAAGCTGAACGGGGATGATCACCATCGTCCCCCCGTTCCTTAGGGTACAGTAAATGTCGATGAGTGATGCATCAAAATGAAACGGGACCTGGTTTCCTGCAACATCCTCCTTTGAAAAACCGGATGCCTCGCTGAAGTGTTCGGCATAATCTATGAGCGACCTGTGCGATACGATCACGCCCTTGGGGATCCCGGTGGAACCCGAAGTATAGATCGCATAAGCCGGATCCGTATCTATATGGCGATCCCTGATCCTTTCCAGGAGATCTTTGTCTGCCCCGGTACTGCAAAGACTGTCAAATGTCAGGACCCGGATCTTCCCATTGGCTGTCTCCTGCATTCTTTCCAGATTCACACTGTCACAGATAATGAGGGCCGGCTCAAGGTTTTCGATTATAAGAGACACCCTGTGAAGCGGCATCTCCACATCTATGGGAACATAGTGATTTCCGCTCATCAGGACGCCCATAAAAGCTGCTATGGTATCCGGGCTCTTTTCCATAAAGATCATCACGGGAAGACTGCCATGATGATCCTTTATTATGGATGCTATACCCGTCCCTGTTCTTTCCGCAAGTTCTTTTAAGTGCGAAAAAGTAAGCTGCTTTTCATCATCCGCATATGCGATTTTACCGGGATGTCTGTCCGCGGATCCTTCAAGATATTCAAGAATATTTGTGATCATATCCAACCTCAAAAGTGCATTCATAAAACAGGGAGGTCCCTGTCCCGGACCTCCCTGCACACTGTCTTTCTTTAGTTTTCCGGCTCTATGAGTCCGTAGGTATTGCCTTTTCTCTTGTAAACCACGTTAACTTCTTCCGTTTCGGCATTCCTGAACACATAGAAGTTGTGTCCGAGAAGTTCCATCTGAACACAGGCATCCTCAGGATACATGGGCTTGATACCGAACCTCTTTGACCTGACTATCCTGATCTCATCCTCGTCCTGATAGTCCCTTTCTATATATTCCTGCTTGAAGGTACCGGTCGCACCCTGCTCCTTGTCTATGCTCTTTGTCTTGTCTTTCTTCAACTGCCTTTCTATGATCTCTTCAACCAGATCTATCGATACATACATGTCGTTGCTGACCTGCTCAGACCTGATGATACTTCCCTTCACGGGTATGGTAACCTCGATCTTGTGTCTGTCCTTTTCCACACTCAGGGTCACATGGATCTCCGTATCAGGGGCAAAATACTTCTCAAGCTTTCCTATCTTTTCCTCAACAGCCTGTTTGAGCCCGGGCGTAACATCTATATTTTTTCCGACGATAACATAATTCATGTTGTCTTATCTCCCTTCCGTATCCGGAAACCATCCGGAAAATTTTCCAAAATATTTACAACAAGTATATCAAAACGCCTCATTTTTTGCAATGTAAAAAGGGGCAGGCCAGGCCCGCCCCTTTCACACAATTTCATCAGAATATTCTTCTCACGGCCAGGACTGATCTGTAGCCGACATTTGAAACCTTGATTCCCGTTGCCCTGGTAGATGCATGTACTATCTGTCCGTTTCCTATATAGATACCGACATGTCCGGAGTAGCAGACGATATCGCCGGGCGCTGCAGCTCCTATACCGGCCACACCGTAGCCCACTGCCCTGTCTGCACCGGAACTGTGAGGCAGCGACACTCCGAAATTCCTGTATACGCTCATGACAAATCCTGAGCAGTCCGCACCGTTCGTAAGTGATGTTCCGCCATATACATACGGATTTCCGACAAACTGGAGTGCATAATTTGCAACCTGGCTTCCCATACTGCTTCCGGGTGCCACAACTCCTGCTCCGCCTCCTCCGGAAGAACCCTTGGAGGAACCTTTGTTCTTCTTTGCCGCAGCTGCAGCTGCCTTTCTTGCTGCTTCTCTCTCTGCTGCTTCCTTTGCAAGTCTGGCCTCTTCTTCAGCCTTTGACTCTGCTCTTACAAAATCAGTGTAAAGTCTCACAAACTCGGAAGAAACGAAACCGTCACCTTCCTCGACTGAAACCTTGACCCATCCGTCCAGCTCATCAAGGACCTGCAGTTCATCCTCCATCGGGACCATTCCGATGACTTCAGCTTCCTTCGACGGTTCGCTCCTGACATACAATGTAGTCGTCGTGACGACTGCCAGTCTCATTCCGACTTTCTTTGCAAGTTCCTGAGCTTCATCTCCCGTCACACAATACTCGCCCTTGACATATCCCGTTACGTTTCCGGACTTTATCTTGTACCAGTCGCCCTCGATCTCAATGAGATCTCCGACTGAATTGTTGTAAAGTTTTCCGACTACTTCCCCTTCCTCAGACGGAGCGCTCCTGACATTGACACAGTCGCTGACCTGGGCGATAACAAGATTTGTAAAATCTTCTTCTTCAGGTATGCCGTTTGATGCTACAGCATCCACAAGGTTCAGGATCGATACCCCCTGATCCTCACTGTCTGCATCAACCACTCTCATCGCTGCCGCCTCTGCGGAATTGACCGTTCCCGCCGTAGATCCTCCGCCGACTGTTATGATCTCAGGCTCGGGACTGGCTTCGGCTGCCACTGTCTGTATGGAAGTGGGCTCTCCCGGTTTCGGTCCGGGAACAACCGTTGTCATATCCGCGCTCTCCTCTTTTGAGAGTACGATGCTGTCTCCTATATTGGAAGCAACGGAAGCGATCACCGCATCCGAAGATTTCTTTGCGGCCATCGCTTTGGCTTCATCTTTTCCTCTTGAACTCTTTATCTGTTCAGCCTGAAGGGAAGTTACGGATTTTCCTTCATTCAGGACCCTTGCCGTGCCCGCCGCCGGAAGAACAAGTGACGGCTGTGTGCTTCCCATCGCAACACTGACATTGCTGCCGGAAATGATCAGGGAAAATGCAAGACCTATGCTGGCAAGTTTAACATATCTTTTCTTCATAAATCTCCTGTCGATTTGTTACGAAATTGTTACATCCGAAGACAAATATACCATTCATATTGGGGTTTGTCAACAAAAAAACACTAAATCACTGATATTTTATGTCTACGCATTTACATAATCACAGCGGTCTGTTTCCGCCTCTTTCTGT
>CAMVDF010000006.1 GCA_947166195.1 uncultured Lachnospiraceae bacterium | reverse complement strand
AGCTTGACAAAGAAGGAGAGATTGACTTTGCTTATTCCCTGGCTTCAGTCGGAAGATTCCGTCTGAATGTTTTCAAACAGAGGGGTACCTATGCAGCGGCACTGAGACTGCTGCCCTTTGATATACCTGATCCCGAAAAGCTTTCGATACCCGAAGCGGCTGTGGAGATGACAGGCAAGAAAAGAGGACTTGTTCTGGTCACGGGACATACAGGATCGGGAAAATCCACCACACTCGCCTCTCTCATAAACGTCATCAACCAGGAGAAGCCGGTCCACATCATCACCCTGGAGGATCCTATAGAGTACCTTCACAAATCACATACGGCGGTTGTGGTTCAGAGAGAGATCGGACTTGATACACAAAGCTACGCACAGGCACTTCGTGCAGCACTTCGACAGGACCCGGATATCATTCTCCTTGGAGAGATGAGAGATCTGGATACCATAGCAACAGCTGTTACCGCAGCAGAGACAGGACACCTTGTGTTCTCAACCCTGCATACCATAGGAGCTGCGGCTACCATCGACCGTATAGTTGACGTTTTCCCTCCTCACCAGCAGGAGCAGATCAGGATCCAGCTTGCAACGGTCCTTGAGTGCGTTGTTTCACAGCAGCTCATGCCCATGTCCGGAAAAGACGGCGGACGATGCGCTGCATTTGAGGTAATGGTGGCAAATCCCGCCATCAGAAACCTGATCCGTGAAGGAAAGACCTTCCAGATACCTTCCATGATGCAGACAAACAGAAAGATGGGTATGATCACAATGGATGATTCGCTCTATGAGCTCTATGCAAAGAGAAAGATATCCGGCGAGACGGCGCTCACCTTTGCACAGGATTATCAGTATCTTTCAAGGAAAGTAATCTGATCAGGATAAAGATTTCAAGATATATCAGGTAGGAGGAATACAGTAATGGCATCATATGGTTATGTGGCAATCGATGAGTCCGGAAAAGAATTGAAAGGCAGCATGGTCGCGGACAATCCGGGACAGGTCACTCAAAAGCTCACCGGTCAGGGACTGACAGTGCTCGAGGTCAACGAGCAGGGTATCCTGAACCAGGATATCAATATTGATTTTGGCGGCAAGCCCAAGCCCAGGGATTTTTCCGTGTTCTGCCGTCAGTTCGTTTCTATGACACAGGCGGGCGTTACCATCATAGACGCATTGAACATGCTCGGAGAGCAGACTGAGAATGTGAAGCTTGCAAAAGCCATCAAGCAGACACAGATATCTGTCGAAAAAGGTGAGACCCTCTCCGATTCCATGGAAGAGCAGAAAAAGATCTTTCCGCCCCTTCTGATCCATATGATCAGGGCAGGAGAGTCATCAGGTTCGCTGGATATAGCCTTTGAAAGAATGGCAACCCAGTTTGAAAAGGATGCAAAGCTTGCGGCAACCGTCAAAAAGGCGATGATCTATCCCGTCATAGTCATGCTCGTTGCGATCGGAGTCGTTGTCGTCATGCTTACCTTTGTCATACCCAGTTATGCCGAGATGTTTGCGGATATGGAGATGGATCTGCCCGGCATTACAAAAGCGGTTATGAAGGCTAGCGATTTTATTATAGGCTACTGGTACATACTGATAGCCATAGTAGTTGCCATAGTCGTCGGTTTCAAGCTGTTTTACGGTTCCAATACCGGACGGCATCTGGTGGACAGGCTGCTGCTTCACAACAAGCTGACGGGACCTTTGCAGCAAAAGAGTGCAGCTGCCAGGTTTGCAAGGACGCTCAGCACCATGCTTGCGGCAGGTATCTCAATGCCGGATGCGCTTGAGATCACTTCAGGAACGCTGACAAACGTGATAATAAAGGATGCGGTGCTTGACTGCAGGGAGGATATAGTACAGGGTACATCCCTTTCATCACCTATCGAAAGAAGCAGGCAGTTTCCGCCCATGGTGCATCATATGATCCGTATCGGCGAGGAATCCGGTGATGTCGAGGGACTGCTCACAAAGCTTGCCGACTACTTTGAGGAAGAGGTCGAGATGGCTACCGAGAGCATGATGGCTGTCATGGAGCCTCTCATAATCCTGGTACTGGCAGGTGTCGTCGGTATTCTGATCGGTGCGGTCATGGCTCCGATGCTCAAGATGTATCAGGGAATGGACAATCTTTGATCGATGGCAAAGCAGAAATACTATGCCGTCGCGGTCGGAAAAAGACCCGGTATATATTATTCCTGGGAGGAATGCAGGGCTGTTGTGGACGGCGTGAAAGGCGCTGTCTACAAGTCTTTTCCCTCCGTCAGGGAGGCGGCGGCTTTTATAGCGGATTTTGACGGGCCGGAGAGTACCGGCAGTTCCGGAAAGGATACGGAAAAGAAAGAAGAGATAAATGACCGGATCCGGGAAAAAGTTGATTCCCTGGAAGCCGGCGAAGTCGTTGCCTTTGTGGACGGGAGCTACGATTCCGCAAATGAGTGCTCGGGGTTTGGAGCCATACTCATTTTTTCCGGAGGGAAAAGAGAGGAGCTTTCCGGACATTTTGACAAAGACTGCAGCGGGGATTTCATCGCTCTCCGGAATGTGGCCGCAGAGCTTGAAGGAGTGAAGGCTGCGGTAAACCGGGCAGTGGAATGCGGCATGAAAAGGATATCGGTTTATTATGATTATACCGGTATCGAAAAATGGGCAACAGACAGCTGGAAGGCAAACAAGGATATCACAAAAGACTACAAGTCCTTCATCAGGGAAAATGAAAAAAAGATAGAGATCGGTTTTTTCAAGGTGGAATCTCACACGGGAGTGACCCTGAACGAAGAGGCTGATATTCTGGCAAAAAAAGCAGCAGGGACGATGGAGGAACAGCGTCAGGGGTCTGCAGAGAAAAAGACATAAAAAGGGCGGGATCTGGATGAAGTCTATACATACGATGATTGTGGGGATATTCTTCATATTCTCCATCATCATTTCCACCATGCTGATCATAGTTTCGTATGTCGGTATCAATGATATCAGTAACAGGGATAACGACAGGATCATGGAACTGATCATCGAGGAAAGAAAAAACGATATCGAGTCAATGATGGATGATGTCAGCAGAAGTCTTGACAATACCTATTATTTTGCAAAAAAGGAACTGGACAGGGACATCGACAGGGTATCCGACCCTGCCTTCAGGGAAGAATATCTGGAAAAGATAAAGGATATGGCCCTTGTCGAGGCATCATCCGCGGGGGCGTCCACGGCAGTCTATATGAGATTTACTGATGATATCAAAGAGGATCCTGTGGGATTTCTCTATCGGAAAAATCCGGAGGGAACCTTTGAAAAGCTTACCCTTACGGATATCTCCGCCTATGACAAAAATGATCTCAATCATGTCGGCTGGTATTATATCCCGCAAAGGTCCAAATCACCGGTCTGGATAGGACCCTACAGAAATGACAATCTGGGAATAGAGATCATATCCTATATCACGCCGCTTTATCAGGACGGAGAGTTTGTGGGTATAGTCGGGATGGACATGGAGGTTGAGAGCTTTCGTGACTGTGCCGAAAAGATCAGGGTATATGAGACCGGATCTGCAGTGCTTTTTGATGCAGAGGACAATATCGTTTACGCGAGGGATGCCTCAAACGGTCTGGACAGGGATCTCTTTGACAATGAGACGCTGATACTTCTGCAGGCTATGAAGGATTCTCTCCGGAGAGAAAAAACCGTGGAATATGCCTCATCCGTCAAGCCCATGAGGCTGATAGCAAAAAGGCTTGAAAACGGGATGACCCTGTGTCTGACGGCGCCTGTTGACGAGATCAATTCCCTGCGGACCACGGTTCTGGGTTACGCGATACTTTTCAGCGTGATAGTGATGCTCGTTTCGCTGATCCTTGTTTATAATGTGGTGAAGGTGGCATTGAAGCCTTTGAGGGAACTGACCGAGGCCTCCGAGCAGGTTACAAAGGGAAATCTTGATGTGAAGCTGGATTACCTGGGAGATGACGAATTCGGCCAGCTTTCCGGTACCTTCAACAACATGACCGCCATGATGAGGAGTTATTTCTATCATTTTCATTCCCTGGCATATACCGATGAGCTCACAGGTCTGAACAACAAGGCAGCATTTTCAATAACAAAGGATGTCATAGAAAGCGAGATCAAGATGGGCAGGGCAGCCTTTTCCATAGTATCCGTGGATATAAACAATATGAGCGGTATCAATGAAAAGGTCGGCCGCAAGAGAGGCGATGAAGTGATAAGCAGGGTCGTACAGTCCATGAGGGAGACCTTTGTGGGCTTCCCGCTTTACAGGATAGAGGGAGACAGGTTCTGCGCCATCATAAATGATGTGGATGCGGATATCCTCATAGAAAATCTGATGTCAGCCATCGAAAAAAGAAGCAATGAGGATGAAAAGATATTTGGTACGGTCTACAGCGTTGCGGCAGGAGAGGCTACCTATGACAGGGAAAGCGACAGGCATTTCAGTGAGGTTTACGATCGTGCCGAACAGGTCATGCAGAGAAACAAGAAAAAAATGCAGGCATAGGAGGGGTCTGTGCCTGACACAACTTGAGAGGGCAGGATGTTGGAAATAGTCAGAAGCAGGGACATCTGTGTTCTTTGCAGAGAGATTTTGAGACTCATAAACAGAAAGATAATGGATCACAGCTCCAGAGTCGGATATATCCTCTACTGCATGTTACGCTGCGAGGAAAAATATGAGGACTACGAGCTTGCCGAGTACGCGCTTTTGGGAATGCTCCATGATATAGGGGCGTTCAAGGTTGATGCCGATTCGGATGTCCTGACCTTTGATATGACCAATGTCATGCCTCATTCGATCTATGGCTCTCTTTTCATGAAGTATCTGTCCCCTCTCGGAGATGAGAGGTCAAAGATACTCATGTATCATCACATAGATTATAGCCAGCTTGAGGATGTGAAGCTTGAAAACAAGATCATCGCAAACTATCTGAATCTGGCAAATGTTGTGGATATCTACAACAATTCCATAGGCTCCAGATTTGATTATCTCAGACTGAAAAACTATATAGGGACGAAATATTCACAGGAATGCTTTGAACTCTGCGCCCAGGCACAGAAAAAATTCGATATCTTTGAAAAGCTCAAAAGCGGACAATACAAGGAAGAGCTGGATGAAGTGTTCGAGCACATGATGCTTTCGGACGGTGAAAAAAACAAGTTCATCGAGCTTTTGATGTATATATCGGGCTTCAGGGATGAGATGAATGTCATAAACACTGTGACCTCAACCTGTGTTGCCATGGAGATAGCTGAGCGTATCAGCGAGATAAGCGATGAGGACAAGAATGTCCTTTATTATGCATCAATACTTCATGATGTGGGAATGCTGACGGTACCGACAGATATCATAGATGCGCCCAGAAAGCTTACCACAGATGAGATCGAGGTCATGAGAAGGCATGTCGAGGTAACGGACAATCTGCTTAGGGGCAGAGTCAATGACAGGGTTGCGGATGTGGTACTTGCACATCACGAGAGAGGAGACGGTTCGGGCTATCCCAACCATCTTGAGTACACAGCTATCAATATGCCTATGAGGATCCTTCAGGTTGCGGACACCGTGACCGGTCTGACCTGCAAGAGGCCGTATCATGAGCCCAGGGGAAAGGAGGCGTTGATCTCCATCCTGAAAAACGAGGTGGATCACAACAGGTTCCACAGAGGAGTTGTGATGGCTTTTGTGAACAACTATGATGACATCATGGCCGTCGTCCAGAAGAGGACGAGGGAGATCACGGTCAACTGGAGCACCCTGAACAAACAGTACCAGAGCATCAAGGGCACCTTAAAAAAATAACAAATGTGTGGGACAGGGGACGTTTCTCTGTCCCATTTTTATGTAAACACATATTGCGGCCGTCAACATATATGTTTTGTTCACGGCTCGGACAGTTCTAAGCTCACCGTTCGTCCGATAAACCAAATTTTGGAGGCCCCGTTCTGCACGTACAGATCACGTGCAGCCGGCGTACTCCAAAATTTATCAGACTCCGGTTTGCTAAGAACTTCCGGCTTATTGTTCACAAAACATATATGTTGCCGGCCGGTATTTGAAAAAAGTGGGACAGAGAAACGTCCCCTGTCCCACTTTAATCAGATTCAGATGTACCAGTCTTTGAGGAGAGGATACAGCTGTCTGTATCTCTTGTATTTTTCTTCGTAGCGGGCGGCTATTGCAGGATCGGGGCTCACGGTCTTGCTGATCTTTACGATCTTGTCGCAGGCCTCCTTTACGCTTGCGTATTCACCGCAGGCAACCGCAGCAAGCATTGCGCCTCCCATGGAAGGTCCCTGCTCGTTTTCGGGAACATCCACTTCTATATTGAGGATGGCAGCCATCATCTTTTTTGCCAGATCACCCTTTGATCCGCCGCCGCAGATCCTGGTGCGTTTCACATCTATGCCAAGTTCTCTCGCAACCTCAAAGGAATCCCTGATACCAAAGGATATACCCTCCATGACTGCCTGGATCATATCCGTACGGCTTGAATCCATGGACATTCCTATGAAAGCAGCACGTGCACTGGGGTTGTTGTAAGGGGAACGCTCGCCCATCAGGTAGGGCATGAAGAATACATTGTTGTTTCCAAGCATATCATCGGTGATCTTTCCTTCCTCACCCACGAAATCACCTGTCTTCAGGATGTCGTTCATAAACCATGCCTTGCAGGATGCGGCCGAAAGCATACAGCCCATGAGGTGATAGTATCCGTCAGCATGTGCAAAAGCGTGGATGGCATTGAACTTGTCTACCTTGAAATCATGGCTTGAGATGAAGATGGTACCGGAGGTTCCGAGGGAGATGTTCATCAGTCCATCGCCGACGCAGCCTGTGCCTACAGCGGCAGCGGCATTGTCTCCGGCGCCTGCGGCTACCGTGACGTTGTCGGAGAGACCGAGTTCTGATGCGATATCACTCTTTACCTTGCCTACAGCCTCGTAGCTTTCAAAGATTTTTGCCAGCATATCCTCGTTGATGCCGCAGATATCGCACATCTCCTTTGACCATTTCTTGTTCTTCACATCAAAGAGGAGCATTCCGGAGGCATCGGAGACATCGGTGCAGTGTACGCCGGTGAGCTTGTATGCGATATAATCCTTCGGGAGCATGATCTTTTTGATCTTTGCAAAAAGCTCCGGTTCATTATTTTTCATCCAGAGGATCTTTGGAGCAGTGAAGCCTGCAAAGGCAATGTTTGCACAATATGAAGACAGTTTGTCCTTTCCGAGCTCGTTGTTCAGGTAATCGGTTTCCTTCTGGGTACGTCCGTCATTCCAGAGGATCGCCGGTCTGATGACATTGTCATTTTCATCCAGTACCACAAGGCCGTGCATCTGTCCTCCAAAGGAGATACCTGCTACCTGTTTGCTGTCAATGTCCTTTGTGAGGTTTTTGATGCCCTTTTTGGTTGCTTCCCACCAGTCCTCGGGCTTCTGTTCAGACCAGCCGGGCTTCGGGAATGAAATGGGATAATCCTCAGATACGATGTTTACGATCTTTCCCTCTGAATCCATCAGAAGGAGCTTCTCGGAACTGGTTCCGAGGTCGATACCGATATAATACATAGCTACCCCCTTTTAGTAAGAATATTTCTTAAATTGTACCACTATGCGCGCTATTTTAACATAGCCAAAATACGGCGAAAAAAATTTCAACTTGGGTATTTACATAGCAAGTGTTATGGATTTACACTACATATTGGGTTCGGCGAAAGGAGGGAAACACAATATAATGATTTGCACATGTGAAGAATGCAGATATACATTCAAGAGAGTCGGAAGCTATAAATATTGTCCCGACTGCGGATCGGACAGGATCAGGCAGGCGACTCCCAGAGAAAAAAAGGAGTATATCGATTATCAAAAGGAGTTTTATCCCAAACAGCAGCTTGCATGACAGCAAAGCTGCTGTTTTTTGTAAGCGTGAGACATTGGAACCGTCCCCCTGTCTCACCGGCTCATGGTGTGTTCACAACACCGGTGAACAGTATGGTTCCTGTTGAAGAATCACGTATCACAAAGACAAAGGGTCTGTCACAGACAAATTCTATCCATTCTCCGTCATCAACCAGAGCACCCGTGACCGCCATGGTGACCTCCGTCACCGCAGCCGCCCGGCTTCCCTCTTCATCAACTTCGATCTTTGCCCTGTGGGCTATATCCGAAATATAAAGATCCTTCGTGATCCCCGAAAAATCCGCTTTTCCTGCATCAAAAGCAGATACTGCCCCCATTTTCTGCAATGTTTCCTTTAGACCTTCGCATGTCAGATCCATGGTAAACTTCGGCAGCCTCAAAGCGTTTATCTTTGTTTCCCCGGCACCGGACAGATTGTCGAGAAAATCCTCCCTGTCTGAAGAAGAAAGCTTTTTGAAGGCATCCGGAGCGGACAGATCCTCATCATCTTCGGAAAGGATGATATCCATCACTGCCTCCCCGTTCCCGTAGGGAAGCTCGATCCCCTTGAAGCCTTTTTCTTTGAGATACCTGAAACGCCCGTCGTGCATATTCATCATTTTCACGGTTCGGGCTCCGTTTTTTGTCCTGAAATCCATTTCAAAGGTATCAGCTGCGTCAAATTTATCCTTCCATTCGCCAAAGAAATAGATGGCATTTATTATATCAAGGACGGTTGAGTTGTCTGATGCGGACTGATAGTCCGGGATCAGATTGTCCGTATTTTTTTTCACCCATTTTGTTATGTCCGATGCGGCTTTGTCGGGGTGGTTTCTGAAATCCTCAGAGATCACTTCGGCATCCATCTTTTCCTCAAGCTTTGAGACAAAGGAGGGGTCTATGCCGTATTCCTTTTCAAAGCTTTTGTCTATCCAGAGCGAATTTGCGACGGTAAGCTTTGCACTGTCACTTTCATAGCCCTTTGCAAGCTGCAGGTAGCTGTCCATGAAGGCCTCCGTATCCCTGATATTCAGCACGGCTGCAAGCTCATCAAAGGTGCCGTCCTTTGCACCGGAAAGTGCCATGACAAGAGCACTTTCAATGCTGAAGGGAGAAAAAAACAGGTCTGAACCGGTATCCTGCATGTCAAAAAAGTCCCAGTTGAAAGCGTTTACGGCTTCCGGCATGGGCAGATCCCGGGCAGGTTTTTGGGCAGGTGCCGGAGTCGTTTCCGGTTCTTTTTTTCCCTCGTCAGGCAGGATCACGACCGGAGATGTACCGCTTTCCGAAGTCGGATCGTTGAGTTCATAGCCCGTATTGCCTTCCCCACAGGCTGAGATGAACACACATATGGATAATAAGACCGCACATCCGGCTATTTTTTCAATACTGATCTTTTTCATTTTCATCCTCCTTCAGGAGCAGATTGTAGATATCCCTTTTTGAAACACCTCTGTCACGCGCCACCAGCTTCATGGCTTCCTTTTTGTCCATACCGGAACCTGTATAGAACTTCAGATGATCACTGACGGACATATCCTCCCATTTCCTGCGGTCCTCCTCCATGATGAGAACGGGATCCTTTCCCTCTATCACGAGCACAAACTCTCCTCTGGGATCATTTTCCTCATAATAAGAAACTGCACCGTCAAGATCCGTCCGGATAACCTCCTCATGGATCTTTGTCAGCTCACGGCAGACGGCTATACGTCTGTTCCCCAGATTCTTTTTGAGGAGAGTGAGGGTTTCCTTCAGTCTGTGAGGAGCCTCATAAAGGATGAGGGTCCTGGTTTCATCTTTAAGTTCTTCAAGGATCATATTCCTTTCTTTTTTTTCGGAAGGAAGGAAGCCTTCAAAAACAAATCTCTTTGTGGAAAGACCGGAAAGAGTCAGGGCCGTGACAAAGGCTGCAGCGCCCGGCAGGGAAGTTACGGGAATGCCGTTATCTATGCATCGTTCTACCATGACCTGGCCGGGATCCGATATCGCAGGTGTGCCCGCATCCGTGACCAGAGCGATGCTTTTTCCGGAAAGGAGCTCCTTTACGAGGATCTCTGCCTTTTCGTATTTATTATGCTCATGATAGCTTGTGAGCTTCCCGCGGATGCCGAAATGATTGAGAAGCTTCAGAGTGTTTCTCGTATCCTCGGCTGCGATCAGGTCAACACTTTCGAGGGTTTCGATAACCCTTTTTGTCATATCTTCAAGGTTGCCGATGGGGGTGGCGCACAGATACAGGGTGCCTTTTTCAATAGCCATATATACCGGTGATCTCCTCCGTATATTTTCCGTCCGGTCCGTATATGATGAGGGGCTTTTCGACTGTCAGATTTGCCCCGCCGTTTTTCCTGCCCTCCAAAAGGACCATGACAGGCTCCTTTTCAACTAAAGGGTAGACAAGCTTCATCCTTTTCGGTTCGATCCTGTGGTGTCTCATGGTCTCGACCGCATCTGCCAGCCGGAAGGGTCTGTGGACCATGCAAAAGATCCCGCCGTCCTTCAGGACATGGGAGGCGGCCTTTACCACATCCGAAAGACTGCACAGAAGCTCATGCTTTGCTATCGCTATGCTCTCCTCAGGATTGGGCAGTCCCGAGCCCTTTACCATATAGGGAGGGTTTGAGGTCACCACATCAAAAGAAGCAGAGGGAAAAAGCCTGTCTGCTTCCTTTATATCACCTTTTATGATATCGATCCTTGATCCGAGGCCGTTGAGCAAAACGCTTCGTGATGCCATATCCGCAAACTTTTCCTGTATCTCAAGACCGGTCAGATGACGGGCATTTGTTTTGGCACTCAAAAGAATGGGGATGATCCCGGTTCCGGTGCCCAGATCAAGGACAAGACTCTCATCCGGAACAGATGCAAAACCCGTCAGCAGGACAGCATCCATCCCAAAGCAAAAGGAGTCCGGATCCTGTATGATGGAAAGGCCGTTTCTTTCCAGATCGTCGATCCTCTCACCGTTTTTGAGGAGGCTTTTGTCAGTCATCATCAAGCTTTGACCTGCCGTCATCCTGTTTTTCAAGCTTTTCAAGCTCTTTCAGTTCATTTTCGGAAAGATCCTTTCCGTGATCCCCTCCCTTTTTGCCCTTTGGCCGTCTGGGTTTGAATCTGAGCTCACGCGCAGGATATTCACGGATCTCCTTTTCGTCACCTTCGTCCACTATGACCTTTACCAGCTGACGCAGCACATTGACGCTTTCAACCTGGCCTCGCAGTCCCTCCGGTGTGGTGACGGTATCTCCCAGAGCGGGCAGCTGTTTGTTCAGATATTCATAGGTATCTTCTTCATTTTTGAGGCAGCACATCAGTCTCCCGCAGACACCGGAGATCTTTGCCGGGTTGAGGGAGAGATTCTGTTCCTTTGCCATCTTGATGGAAACGGGTGCGAAATCCGAAAGATAAGCATGGCAGCAAAGGACTCTGCCGCATATGCCCAAACCACCCGTGATCTTGGTCTCGTCCCTGACACCGATCTGCCTCAGTTCGATCCTGGTGCGGAAAACGGATGCCAGGTCCTTTACCAGATCCCTGAAATCCACTCTTCCGTCAGCAGTAAAATAAAAGAGCAGCTTGTTTCCGTCAAAGGTATACTCAGCCTCCACAAGCTTCATATCAAGCTTGTGGGCATGGATCTTTTCCAGACAGATCAGATACGCATCCTTTTCCCTGTCGCGGTTCTTTCTCTCGGTCTCGTCATCCTCCGGAGTGGCGATCCTTTTGACTTTTTTCAGGGGCTCCTTCACCTTTTCATCAGGCATCTCCCTGATGTCCGATACGACCTTGCCGTACTCGACGCCTCTTGCCGTCTCTACGATGACATGGTCTCCTTTTTTTATCTCAAGCTCTCCGGGGGAGAAATAGTAGATCTTTCCCGCGGTTCTGAACCTGACACATATGATCTTTGTCATATTTTTGTTACCGGCTCCGAAATGTCGAGCAGCAGCACATCCAGGCCTGCCTCGGCATTCACATTTGATCTGAGCCGTCCTTTCAGTTCTTCTATGGATTTGATAACCCGCCCGATCTCGTAGTAGTCGGTCTGGCGGGCTTTCGATTCAATATACCCCGTTTCATCGATAAATGTCAACGAAACCGGCCCGTCCATGGTCTTGAACATCAGTATATCCCTGTACAGAAACAGTATGATGTCCAGTATCTGCAAAAGTCCGGCCTTGTCCGAGGCTGCGTCCTTTGCAAAGGCAAAGATCTCATTTGCAGGAAGCTCCTTTGATCTTTTGATGAACTCCAGAGTTTTGTTCAGATCTTCGCGAAAGGTATCTGAATGAAGAAATTCTGCGGCAGTCCCTATTGAGCCTCCCGAAAAAGCGGCACAGATGGATGCTTCCCTTTTACCGGCCCCCTCCTTTTTCATCAGGTAGTCCTTTACGAGCCCGTCCGGCAGGGGAACAGTGGAAAGACCCGTACATCTTGAACGGACCGTAGGCAGCAGAAACGACAGATTATCCGTGATGAGGATTATGACAGCATACGGCGGCGGTTCCTCTATGCTCTTCAGGAGCGCATTCTGGGCCTGGAGAGTCATCATTTCGCAGTCCGGTATGATATATACCTTTTTACCCTTGTAATAAGGTCTGATCTGAATATCGGATACGAGCTGATCCCTGATATCCTCAACGGAAAAAGTGGCAGGTTTTTCATGGGTTACGGTTATGAGATCCGGATGATTGCCGGATCTGACCATTTTGCAGGAACGGCAGGTGCCGCAGGGGACCTCTTCTGCGGAGGTGCAAAGCAGGGACGCACCAAAAAGCCGGGCCAGAGTTTTCCGCCCGCTCCCCTTCATTCCCGAAAGGATATAGGCATGTCCGGCACGGCCGTTTTTTGCAGCATCGGCAAAATAATCTTTTATCTTTTCCTGCCCCACGAAATCGGCAAAAGAATTTATCTCCATATCATTCTCCCGGCCTTCTCACATCAAAAGGTCGATGAGGAGACCCCTGATCTCTCCTATCTTTGCAAGAATGGCCAGATTGTCGCTTTCATCCTTCAAAAGCTCTTCGGCAAGTTCATCCAGATTCTGGTCCACCAGATGGATGATACCGTATACTCTGTGTCTTCCCTTCTTGTCCAGGAAATTCTGTCTGGTAAACTTGTGGGAGCGGTTCAGGATCTCATTCATGAAATCCTTGACCAGAGACCTGTATTTGCGCATATCCTTGATATCCTTTTTTTTGGATATCCTTTCACCCTGGGCCGTGATCTCTCCCATGAGCGCAGAAAGCCTCTCCTGCAGATCCGACTCTTCGATATTGCTGATGAGGGCAAACCTGAAGGCATCATCATTTTGCTGCACGGGGGCAGCTTCCTGTGACGGGGCTATGCTGTTTACGTTATTAACCTTGATATCCATGGTCCAGGTACTTTTCTATCTCAATGAGACACTCTGACAGATCTTTGTTTTCAAATTTTTTTGTTATGCCGGCTTCAGCCAGCTTTTCTTCCGAAAAATCCTCGCTGTCGGACAGAAATCTCCGGCACATTTCCCGGTATTTCGGTTCGCTCTGGGCTCTTTCGCGCCGCAAGGCACGCTCAAGCCTTTCACCGTCTTCCACCTCTATATATATCGGCCGTACCCTGTCCTTTCCGAAATAGTCCTTCAGCTTTACAAAGGATTCCGGAGTTCCTATACCGAGGAAGTCACCCTTTTTTTCATCAAGGCTTCCGTCATCCACGGTGAAGTATCTCCAGGGACCCTCGGCGGTTTCATAGAGCCTTTCCTCTATGATCTTTCCCTCGGAACGGATCCTTTCGTATTCGCTTTCATCGACAAAATGATAATCAGAACCGTCCTTTTCACCGCTTCTCAAAGGCCTGGTGGTATAGATGATGATCTTTTCAAGACCCGTGTTTTCGATGAGCCTTTTGTAGATGCTGTCTTTTCCCGATGCACTTTTTCCCATCAGATAATAGATATATCCCATCCCTTTAATCCTATGATCCGCGCACCGTCCTCCATATATGAAAGAACAGCGTCTATGTTTTCGGAAGTTATGGTCTCTCCGGGCACGATGACCGGTATATCCGGAGGAAAGGCATATACAAAGGATGCCGAGATCTGTCCGGAGGCCTTTCTGATATCAATGCTCCTTTTCGGGGAGTTTTCCGCTTCGTAAATATTCATCCGTTTCTCCAACGGCTTTTGCAAGCCTTTCAAAACCCTCGCGGCTGTCCATGACGGAACTGATGCAAAGACACACTCTCCCGGAACCGTATTCAGGCTCTATATGGTATTTATCGCGCAGGATACCGGCTATCTCTGCTCCGGAAAGCTGGCGGCTGCTGTCATATATGCAGATCTTTGAATCGTCCTTGTCAAAGGATCCGCTTTTCTTTACTTCGGTAGCGGTCAGGGCCTTCATGCAGGTGAAACTATCAAATTCTCTGTAGAGCGATGAAAGCATGTTCTGAAGAACCTTCCTTTTTCCGGCCCCCTCTTTTTCAAAAATATCAAAACACTCCTCGATCCCTGTCATGATAATGTATGAAGGAGAGCTTGTCTGAAAAATGTTGATGAAAAATTTCAGTCTGTCCGCATCTGCCAGGCTCCCGTTTACAAGACACAGGGCTGAGGAGGTAAGTGCCGGCAGGGTCTTGTGGAGGCTTATTACCGTGATATCCGCTTTTTTGCAGAGCTCAAGATGTGCTCCGTGAGCAGCGTCCACGATGAGGGGGACATCAAAGGAGTGTACCGTATCCGCTATGGAGTCCACATCGGATATTATCCCCTCATAGGTGGGTGAGGTAATAAAAACGGCCCGGATATCCGGATCTTTTTCAAGGCAGGCCCTGATATCCTCATTTTTGATGCTGCCTGAAACATCGCAGGCTTTGATGATATCCGGATATACATAGAGGGGGTCCAGTTCCCCGAGATATACAGCATCATAGGCGCTTTTGTGGCTGTTTCGTGCCATCAGCAGCTTTTTTTTGTGAGGCACGGTACAGCTGATCGCCGAGAGAATGCCACAGGTGGAACCGTTTACCAGGATGAAGGCCCTGTCTGCTCCGTAAAAGGATGCTGCCCTGTTTTCAAGATCTTTTATCATACCGTCCGGCTCCGAAAGGGCGTCAAAGCCTTTGATCTCGGTGATGTCAATGCTGTATGCTCCCGAAAGAGGGCCGGTCTTTACAGCCCTTTTGTGGCCCGGCATGTGAAAGGGATACATATCCGATGAGGAAAGTGACAAAAGCTCTTTTTTCAAGACGGCTTCCTCATCCTGATGGTCTCCACCAGACTGCACCACTTGTCAGCTATGCTTACTACCCAGGATTCCCTGTTGGTGGGGATCTTTGTGATGGTCAGCGGGAACATATGCTGCTTTATGATATTTTTTTCTCTTTTTGTCAGTTCAAAATCCCTCTCGGCATTTTTCAGGGCTACCCCGGGGTGATAGAAGCCGTGCAGCTTTTTTCGCTTTTCCTTGTCATGCCAGTCATAGAGGAAATAATCATGCAGCAGGGCACCCCGGACCATAGCTCTCTCGTTCAGGTTCATCCTGAGTTTTTTCAGCGTATCGTTTATCCTCAGGCTGGTCTGTGCGACCCTCAGACAGTGATCATGGACCGAGACACAGCCATGCTGCTTGAAATCCTTCATGCTCTTGAACCTTTCATGCTCCAGTATCTCGCTGCCATGCTTCCTGATCCCCGGGTGCAGGTTTTGTTTGAAATCCTTCATTTTTACTTCATACCCCTTTTTTCATACTCCTCGACCAGATGGTCATATTTCCCCAGATTCATATCTATCACGGTGCGGATCCTTTCGGGATCAAAAAGATCACCTCTTGTGATCAAAAGTATTTTATCATAAAACTCATGGAGAGACGGATCCTCTATGAGATTTTTTCCCTGCCAGATGCTTTCCCTGTAGCCTTCGGGAACGGCACGCCTCAGATGTCCCACCCTCCAGTTCGGGTCATAGACCGCGGGAAGCTTTGACAGCAGCGGATCTCCGAGACAGTAGGTGTCGTTCAGATACAGGTCGCTGTTGTAATAAACGAGGATCCCGGCAGCATTTTCGATGATGCCTCCGGGCACATTCATACCTCTCAGTTCATCCGTGGCCTCATTGTTCCAGGTATCCTCCACACAGAGTCTTCCGGTCTTCATGAGACTGACGATGTTATTATAAAACCCTGTTGTATTGGAATAGTTTTCTCTTTCATCCGAGATGGAAGAGCTGAACTTGTGGCCGTACAGATACTGCGAACCTATGGAGGTTCCTGCGGTAAAGGAAAGGATGACGGAAAAGAGGATGACCCCCTCAAAAAAGGTCTTCGGTGCCTTTTCCCTGTTTGCCAGGTCGGTGAATGCCAGCACACTCACAAAGAGCATGACGGTGAAATGCCGTCCCATCATGAAATCCCCGCCGATACGCAGGATGTACAGACCGTAGAGAGCGATCCCTGCCGAGGTCAGAAGGTATTTCGGCTTTCCCGCCATTATCGTTATTATAATAAAAACGAAGGGAACCAGGAGGACGACGGGATCATTTATTATGGTGTACATATAATAAAGGAATCCGTGTTTTAAGTATTCGATTCCGGATATGCCCGTGCCGATCTTTACATAGGCGGTGTTCGGGAAGGGAAACCCGAAATACAGGACGGAAAAGAGCTCCCAGAGAATGAAAGGAGACAGTCCGGCAAAGGTTATGCCCACAGCTGCTCCAAAGGAGGCATCCTGTCTTTTCAAAAGAAAGATGTATACGATCATCGGGATGAACATCAATGTGAGGTCCATCCTTGAAAGAGCGATGAGGGAAAGGGTCAGGGCCAGAAGGAGCAGATGCTTTTTGTCAAATCTTTCGCGGCTGAAGTACTGATAAAGAAAGACGGCCGAAAGCAGGAAAAGAAGGCTGTTTTCAAGGCCCGATGTGGTGTAGGAAAGAAAGGCCTTGCTCCCGATGAGGGCCAGAAAACCATAGAGGACCTGGTTCTTTGAACGGCAGATCTTCCATGCAAATATGTAATAGGCAATGGCTGTGTAGAAGACATCAAGGAAAAGGGAGGTAAAGAACATCTCCCTCGTGAAAAGATACGGGATCGCAACAGAGAGAGTATAGAGAGGACTGGTTGTGGCGCAGGCTCTTTCTCCGATATTGTATACAAATCCGTTGCCTTCGATCAGATGCTTCACCATCACATAGCCGTGATATGAGTCATCCGACTGCCAGCCCAGAAGGATGGCTGCGACGACCATGCCTGCCAGGGTGAAAAACCTGATCCTGTCAAGGTCGGTGACGGAGCTTATGAAAGCTTTCTTCTTTGCCGTGTCTGCCATATCAATCCTTCAGTATGTCCTTTTGGGACAGGAATCTGTTGTGAAATGCAGTCCTGAAATATTTGAAATTGTCAAAGAAACCGTTTTGGGAAACACCTTCGGTCCTTGCGGCCCAGTGCCCCGGGGTTTCGACAAATTTAACCTTCAGCCTCAAAGGCTTCAGCGCTGTTTCCAGAAAGAAGGGATGCTTGAGTTCTTCCCATTTTATGCTCTGCATGAGAGCTGTGGGAAAGATCCTGTAGGCGTAGGTCAGATCCGAAAGACCCACTCCGTAAAAGATCCCTATGCTTCTTTCGAAGATCAGGTTGCAGATCAGCTTGATCTTATTATAATTTTCGAAGCCCCCTCCGTTTCTCCAGCGGGTCGCGGTGATGATACGGTCGGGGTATTTTTTTGCACCTTTGATGAATTTTTTGATCACATGGGGATCGGTCTCAAGATCCGAAGACATCATGACGACATGAGACCCTTTTGCCAGATCTATGCCCTCCCTGATGGCTCCGCCCACAAAGGGAAGAGTCTGGTCGTGTATGAAGATATTTACCGTTCCCGAGTATTTTTTCACCAGCTCCTCTGCAACCGCCCGGGTATCAGCCGAGGTCCTGTCGCAGACTATGATGATGAAGCCCTCGATATCCTTTGCATCGCAGTCTGCCATGATGGTGTCCACGGTCTGTGACAGAGAATAGGTCTCGTCCATGGCAGGCAGCAGGATGGTCACATTCTTGAATTCATTGGTTTTTTTGTAATCCGGCATGGGTATGATTTTACCACAAAGGAAGTCACTTGTCATTTTTTCTTTCCTTAATGCCGGCAATATGTTAAAGTATTTGTTGGTGTGTTTTTAGGGAAATT
Source organism: uncultured Lachnospiraceae bacterium (assembly GCA_947166195.1). GTDB lineage: Bacteria > Bacillota > Clostridia > Lachnospirales > Lachnospiraceae > NK4A144. Next base: position 11,945 of record CAMVDF010000006.1, on the reverse strand, counting down.
CATATCATAAGGAGATTGTTTTATGGCTCAGAGAAAAGATATCCACAAGGTTCTGATCATAGGATCGGGTCCGATAGTCATAGGCCAGGCCTGTGAGTTTGACTATTCCGGAACTCAGGCCTGCAAGGCCTTGAGAAGCCTTGGCTATGAGATAGTTCTTGTCAATTCAAATCCGGCGACCATTATGACCGATCCGGAAATGGCAGATGTAACCTATGTCGAGCCCCTCAATGTTCAAAGAGTTGAAGAGATAATCGAAAAGGAAAGACCTGATGCTCTCCTTCCCAATCTGGGGGGACAGTCGGGTCTGAATTTATGTTCCGAGCTTTACAAGGCCGGGATCATAGACAAATACAATATCGAAGTCATAGGAGTTCAGGTGGATGCCATAGAAAGAGGAGAGGACAGGGTCGAGTTCAAAAAGACCATGGACAGCCTCGGCATAGAGATGGCAAGAAGCCGTGTTGCATACAGTGTTGAGGAGGCCCTGTCCATAGCTGATGAGCTCGGATACCCGGTGGTGCTCCGCCCGGCCTACACCATGGGCGGTGCAGGAGGAGGTCTCGTATACAACAAGGAGGAACTTCAGACCGTCTGTGCCAGAGGTCTGCAGGCATCCCTCGTCCATCAGGTTCTTGTTGAGGAATCCGTCATGGGCTGGGAGGAGCTTGAGCTTGAGGTTGTCCGCGACAAGGACAACAACATGATCACGGTATGCTTCATAGAAAATGTTGATCCCATGGGTGTCCATACGGGAGATTCCTTCTGTACGGCACCGATGCTGACCATATCGGAGGAGGTACAGAAAAGGCTCCAGGAGCAGGCTTACAGGATAGTTGAGCACATCGGGGTCATAGGGGGCACGAATGTTCAGTTTGCCCACGATCCCAAATCCGACAGGATCATAGTCATAGAGATAAATCCCAGAACTTCGCGTTCTTCGGCTCTTGCCTCCAAGGCAACAGGCTTTCCCATCGCTCTGGTTTCCGCAAAACTGGCAGCGGGTCTTTCGCTTTCGGACATACCCTGCGGAAAATACGGTACTCTGGACAAATACAAGCCGGAGGGCGATTATATCGTGGTCAAGTTTGCACGCTGGGCTTTTGAAAAGTTCAAGGGCGTGGAGGACAGGCTCGGCACCCAGATGAGGGCGGTCGGAGAGGTCATGAGCATAGGAAAGACCTACAAGGAGGCTTTCCAGAAGGCCATCCGCTCCCTCGAAAAAGGACGCTTTGGTCTGGGTTATGTGAAAAATTTTCATGAGCTTTCAAAGGAAGAACTGCTGAAACTCCTCGTCACCCCTTCAAGTGAAAGGCACTTTGTCATGTATGAGGCCCTGAGAAAGGGAGCCACCGTGGATGAGGTCTATGAGCTCACCCATGTGAAAAAATATTTCATTGAACAGATGAAGGAACTGGTAGAGGAAGAGGAGGAAATTTTGAAGCACAAGGGTACCCTTCCTCCCGATGAGCTTCTGATAAAGGCAAAAAAGGACGGCTTTGCCGATGAGTACCTGGCACAGATACTTGAGATCCCCGAAAAGGATATCAGGAACAAGAGACAGGCCCTTGATGTTACGGAAAAGTGGGACAGGGTGCATGTCTGCGGCACGCAGGACAGCGCATATTATTATTCGACCTATAACGGTGAGGACAACGACCATGTCAATCCCGACACCAAAAAGATAATGATACTCGGCGGAGGTCCCAACAGGATCGGACAGGGCATCGAATTCGACTATTGCTGCGTCCATGCAGCCCAGTCGCTAAAAAAACTGGGCTTTGAGACCATCATAGTAAACTGCAATCCCGAGACGGTCTCCACCGATTACGATACCTCCGACAAGCTCTATTTTGAGCCGCTGACACTGGAGGATGTGCTCAGTATCTAAAAGCCGGTTGGCGTCATAGCACAGTTTGGAGGGCAGACCCCCCTGAACCTGGCATCCCGCCTGGAGGAAAACGGTGTGAATATTCTTGGCACATCTCCCGAGGTCATCGATCTGGCAGAGGACAGGGACCGTTTCAGGATGATCATGGACAAGCTTGGCATACCCATGCCCGAATCCGGCATGGCTACCGATGTGGATGAGGCCGTGATCATAGCAAACCAGATAGGTTATCCCGTGATGGTGAGGCCTTCCTATGTCCTTGGAGGACGCGGTATGGAGGTTGTCTATGATGATGATGCCATGGCCGATTATATGAAGGCGGCAGTCGGCGTGACACCTGACAGGCCGATCCTCATTGACAGATTCCTGAACCACGCCATGGAGTGTGAAGCCGACGCCATAAGCGACGGAACCCATGCCTATGTCCCCGCGGTGATGGAGCATATAGAACTTGCAGGCATTCATTCCGGAGACTCAGCCTGCATCATTCCTTCAAAACACATACCGGAGGACAATCTGGAGACGATAAAGGAATACACGAGAAAGATAGCGGAAGAGATGCATGTTGTGGGACTCATGAACATGCAGTATGCCATAGAAAAGGGCAAGGTCTTTGTTCTGGAAGCAAATCCCAGGGCATCAAGAACAGTACCTCTGGTATCAAAGGTCTGTGGAATCAGAATGGTGCCCATAGCCACGGATATCATCACTTCCTCCATAACGGGCAGAAAATCCCCCATACCTGAGATGGGCGAGAGAAAGATCCCCTATTTCGGAGTGAAGGAGGCGGTCTTCCCCTTCAATATGTTCCAGGAGGTTGATCCGGTTCTCGGACCCGAGATGCGGTCCACCGGAGAGGTTCTGGGACTTGCAAAAAGCTCGGGCGAGGCCTTTTACAAGGCGTATGAAGCCGCAAAGGCGGAATTGCCGCTTTCAGGCACGGTGCTCATGTCCGTCAACACCAAGGACAAGCCCGAGATAGTGGATGTGGCAAGGGATTTTCACGAGGCAGGCTTCAGGATCGTGGCGACCGGAAAGACACATGAACTCATCACAAAGGCAGGCATCCCTGCGGAATATGTGAAAAAGCTCTATGAGGGCAGACCGAACATCCTCGATCTCATGACCAACGGCAAGATCCAGCTCATCGTCAATTCTCCGGTGGGCAAGGACAGCTCCCATGATGACAGTTATCTCAGAAAGGCAGCCGTCAAGTACAATATTACCTACATAACGACTGTTGCCGCAGCCAGAGCGGCCGTTGAGGGCATCAGATACATCAAAGAGCATGACAGCAAGGAGGTCTGTTCACTGCAGGAATGGCACAAGGGAATAACCTCTTGACAAACCGCGTTACTGTGGGTATAAATAGTGTAGTAATTGTTTGACGACCGCAGTTTTTTGCGCTGTCAAAGGGAAATTCAAACATTAATAATCAGAGGAGGAGTTCACACAATGAACAAAACAGAATTAGTAGCAGCTATGGCTGACAAGGCCGGCATCAAAAAGACAGACGCAGAGAAGGCTCTCAAGGCTTTCACTGACACAGTTACAAAGCAGCTCAAGAAGGGTGACAAGGTTCAGCTCGTTGGCTTTGGTACCTTCGAAGTTACAAAGAGGGCAGCACGCGAGGGAAGAAATCCCCAGACCGGCGCAGTTATGAAGATCGCAGCTTCAAAGGCTCCCAAGTTCAAGGCAGGAAAGGCTCTGAAGGATCTTGTAAACAAGAAATAATTTCAGTGATCTTTATGAAGCGTGCGGCTTGCCGCACGCTTCTTTATTTGTCTTACAATAGGAGAAAGAAAATGAGACTTGATAAATATCTGAAGGTTTCAAGGCTGATCAAGAGGCGCACCATAGCAAATGAGGCCTGCGATGCAGGCAGGGTCAGCCTCAACGGAAAGACCGCAAAGGCCGGAACAGAGGTAAAACCCGGCGATATCATAGAGATCAGCTTTGGTGACAAAACCGTGAAGGCCGAGATATTAAAGGTGGTTGAAACGGTAAAAAAGGATGAAGCATCGGAGATGTTCAGGTACCTTTAGAAAGTGTGAATCTTTTGTGTATTTTTGCCGATAACTTGACTAGAAGGGCATTTAAGAGTTATATAGGAAGTAGGAAAGTGTTATTTTCGGTGAAAGCTTATGAGAATAGAGAGAGTGAATGACCGTCAGATCAGATGCACGCTCACAAAGGCGGATCTGGCTGACAGACAATTAAAGATAAGCGAGCTCGCATATGGCACGGAAAAGGCAAAACTCCTTTTCAGGGACATGATGCAGCAGGCAGAGTACCAGCTGGGCTTTGAAGCCGAGGACATCCCGCTCATGATAGAAGCCATCCCGCTTTCGGGAGAGGCCATAGTTCTTATTATCACAAAGGTGGAGGATCCCGAGGAACTGGATACCAGGTTCTCAAAGTTCGCGCCCTCCGTCCGTGAGGAAATGGCGGAAGGTTCTTATTATGATCAGGAAAAAGCGGCAGGAGCCGATGATATCATAGATCTGTTCAAAAAGATCAAGCAGCAGGCTGCGGCAGCAGTGGAGGCAGCCTCGGCAAATCCGGCATCAGCTGCTCCCGGTGGTGCGCCAAAGGAGGTTTCAATCACCATCCAGGTGGATCTGACAAAGATGTATTCCTTTGACGATCTGACCGGTGCCATCAGGGCGGCTCATGTGCTCAAGGGCGTATATCATGGCGAGAACTGCCTTTATAAATCACTTGAAAACGGCAGGTTCTATCTTGTGATGAAAAAATCGGACCATACTCCCGAGCAGTTCAACAAGATCTGCAATGTTCTGGCGGAGTACGCAGATACCGAGGATTACACGCCGGCGATAGAAAGCTTCATCAGGGAGCATTCGGAGCTCCTCATACCTGAGTTTGCGCTTGAAAAGCTGGCCTTGATGTGAAATGGAAGGATACGTCAGGCTCAGGGATATACCAAAGCATTTCGGAATAGGCAGGGGCGATTCGGTCTGGATCGCCTCTGATGTAAAGACCCTGGTTTACACATGCATGGAAAACGGGGACGATACTGATCTGAACATTCTCATAGACAGCATTATAGACATCATTACCGAAGAGGGCACCCTTATGATCCCTGTGTTTAACTGGGATTTTTGCAGGGGGGTCCCTTTTGATATCAAAAAAACCCCTTCAAGGACGGGCTCTCTGGGAAAGGTGGCTCTGAAGAGAAAGGATTTCATCAGGACCGCTCATCCACTCTATTCCTTCATGGTATGGGGAAAGGATGCAAAAAAACTTGCCCGGATGGATAATCAAAGCTCCTTTGGAGCGGACAGTCCCTTTTCATACTGCCGTGAGGTGAATGCGAAAAATGTATTCATAGATGTGGAACCCCAGCATTCCTTTACCTTTGTTCATTATGTGGAGCAGATGAAGGGAGTACCCTACCGGTATCTGAAAAACTTCACCGCGCCCTATACCGACGCGGAGGGAAGGACGGAAAAGAGGACCTACAGCATGAATGTCAGATGTCTTGACAGGGACATCTTTTTGACCATATATCCCTTTGAAAAGGAGTTTCAGGAGATCGGAGCCGCCAGGCATACTGATGTGAACGGCATACACATTGAGACCATCGAGATGGGAAGGGTGTATGATATCATAGCAGATGATGTGGTAAATCACTGCTCGAGCAAAATATGTACCTATAAAGGACAAAAGGAAGTATGGAAGGGTTGAAAGAAGGAAAGGGGATGTATGATCTTTGCAAAAGGATCTTTCCCATAAACAGGAGCATCACGGGAGACGGAGTGAGGGAGACCTTCAGGATCCTGCAGGAGGAGATCCCCGATATCCCTTTTGAGATGCATGAAGTCCCATCGGGTGAAAAGGTCCTGGACTGGACGGTTCCGGACGAGTGGAACTGCGATGAGGCGTATCTTGAAGGACCGGACGGCGAAAGGATCGTGGACATGAAGGACAGGAATCTTCATGTGCTGGGGTATTCCGTACCGGTGGATGAGTATATTGACCTTGAGGATCTGAAGGAACATCTTTATTATCTGAAGGATCAGCCTGACCTGTTCCCCTATGTGACAAGTTATTACAGCAAAAGATGGGGCTTTTCCCTGACCCTCAGACAGTATGAGGCATTGAAGCCTGGAAAATACCATGCGGTGATTAGATCCCGTCTGGAGCCGGGAAGCCTGACCTATGGGCAGATACTGATCCCGGGCGAGACCGGAGACGAGATAATGTTTTCAAGCTATACCTGCCACCCCTCAATGGCAAACAACGAATGCTCCGGACCGGCTCTGCTGGTGGCTCTGGCAGGATATATAAAGAACATGAAAAAAAGGCGGTACACCTACAGGCTGGTGCTCGCTCCCGAGACCATAGGAGCCATAACCTATATCAGCAGGAATCTGGAGCACCTTCAAAAGCATGTGAAGGCAGCCTTCAATCTAACCTGCGTGGGGGATGACAGGACCTATTCCCTTGTCCATTCAAGATACGCCGATACCTATGCGGACAGGCTCCTGGAGGCGGTGCTGGGATCCCTGCCCGGAGGCTATGACGACTATCCCTATACAAAAAGAGGATCTGATGAGAGGCAGTACCAGGCTCCCGGGGTTGATATACCCATGGTCTGTTTTTGCAGGTCAAAATATCATATTTATCCCGAATACCACACAAGCGCCGATGATCTTGATCTCATATCGCCTGAGGGTCTGCAGGGCTCCTTTGATGTGATGAAAAAGGTGATAGAGCTTGCAGAGACAAACAGGAAATACAGGGTTACGACTCTTTGCGAGCCTCAGCTTGGCAAAAGAGGACTGGTGCCTACAATGTCGAGCAAGGAGACTTATCAGGAAACCCTCGCCCTCAAAGATCTTTTGGCCTATGCTGACGGAAAAAACGATCTCATAGGTATCAGCAGTATAATAAAACAGGATGTGAGCCTGCTGGCAAAGCTTTCAAAAAAGCTTCTGGAATGCGGATTATTTGAGGTTATGGATGTTGAATGAATATTTCTACGAAGACCTTGAGGTGGGGAAAAAGGAAAGCTTTCCGGTCACGGTGACGGAAAAGATGCTTGATGCCTTCAGGGATATCACGGGGGATGACAATCCTCTTCACTGTGATGAAAAATTTGCAAAGGAGGAGGGGTATGACGGAAGGGTTGCCTACGGTATGCTCACGGCGTCCTTTCTCTCAACCCTTGCGGGTGTATATCTGCCGGGCAGATACAGCCTGATACAGAGTGTTGAGATCAAATTTGCAAAACCGGTATACATAGGAGATGAGCTCACCGTCACGGGTGAGATCACGGAAACAAATGACACCTGCGGGCTGATATTTCTGAAGGTGGCCATAACAGACGGAAACGGCAGAAAGGTCTGCCGCGCAAAAATGCAGATAGGAGTAAAAAAAAGAGATGACCAGAGATGAAGTTTTTGAGGAGATAAATCTGATATTCAGGGATGTGTTTGATGATGACAGTCTGGTGATAGTGGATTCCACCAACTCGGAGGATATTGAAGACTGGGATTCTCTCGAACATATCAATCTGGTAGTTGCGATGGAAAAAAGGTTCAATATGAAGTTCAACATAAAAGAGGTTGGAAAGCTGCAGAATGTAGGCGAGATGGTGGATCTCATCATGAGCCGGATGTAGATCTGCAGCTTCCCCGGATTTTGGCAGGATTGTAAAGGAGGTGTATTTATGGCATCAATTGATGAAAAGATCGAAAAACTGCAAAAGATGGTGGACGAGAGCAGCTATATAGTCTTTTTTGGCGGTGCCGGAGTTTCCACGGAGAGCGGTATCCCGGACTTTCGAAGTCAGGACGGGCTCTATAACCAGCATTACAAATATCCCCCGGAGGAGATACTGAGCCATACCTTCTTCATGAGAAAGCCGGATGAATTCTACAGGTTCTACAGGGACAAGATCCTGGTGGAGGGAGTTTTGCCGAACAAGGCCCACAAAAAGCTGGCCGAGCTTGAGGAAAAAGGCAAACTCAAGGCCGTGGTCACGCAGAATATCGACGGTCTCCATCAGGCGGCGGGAAGCAGGACGGTATATGAGCTTCACGGCTCCGTGCTTCGCAACCACTGTATGAAATGCCGCAAATTCTTTGATGTTGATTATATGAGATCGCATGACGGAGTGCCAAAGTGCGACGAATGCGGCGAAACGATCAAGCCTGACGTTGTGTTGTACGAGGAGGGTCTTGATGACTATACGGTCCAGAACGCCGTGAGGGCCATAACAGAGGCAGATATGCTGATCATAGGAGGGACCTCCCTTGTGGTATATCCGGCAGCAGGGCTGGTCAACTATTTCAGAGGGAAAAATCTCGTCCTCATCAACAAGGGTGAAACGGGAATGGACGGAAGGGCCGATCTTGTGATAAACGCCCCCATAGGAGAGGTATTTGACAGGATAAGGGTATGAAAGCCCTTATCTTGTATTTTTCTTGCACCTTATACCCACATATGGTATGATACCAAAAGGTTTAAACTATGAAAAAGACGGAGTTGATGGGAGTACGGATAAGTGACCTGACAGCGAGAGAGTGTCTTTCAAAGACCTCCGGGTACCTGAAAAAGGGAAGCCTAAATGTCATTTATTTCGTTTCAAAGGACGTACTCCTGACCGCAAAAGATACACCAGAGCTTGGAGAGCTCATAGCTGATGCGGACATAGTCCTTCCGGACAGCGTGGACATACTGAATGCCTGCGGTATATCAAACAGAAGCAGGGAAAAGGAGATAGAGAGAAATCTCTTTTTCAAGGGATTCCTCAGGATGATCGCAAGGGAAAAAAGCAGGATCTTTGTTGTTTCCGATTCGACGGAAAAGGCGGAGGCCCTCGTAACCGGCCTCAGACTCATCGAGGAGGGTATCGATCCCGGGCAGAGGTATATCGCAAAGGAGGGAGAGGATCCCGAAAATGCCGTCAACGAGATCAATTCGGTAGCTCCCGATGTGGTATTTGTAAATTTCGCCTCCCCTTTGCAGGAAAGGTTCATCAGCCAGAAGATAAAGATAAACGCCAGAGTCATGATCCTTGTCACCCCGGATATGCAAAAAGTCAGAGAGGACGGAACCATAAACAACCGCGGATTTTTGAACCTGCTGACAGCCAGGATATTCAAAAGACAGGCGCGGAAATATGAAATGGATAAGGAGAGCTGAAAAGCCATGATAATCCTTGAGGATGTCAGCAAGACATACTCGACCGGCGCGCCGGCCCTGAACAATGTGAGCATACATATCGAACCCGGAGAATTTGTTTTTGTGGTAGGAGATTCCGGCTCGGGAAAATCAACCATGATCAAGCTCCTGCTCAGGGAGCTGACCCCTTCATCCGGCAGGATAATCGTCAACAACACAGACGTCGGAAAGCTGAAACACAGACAGATCCCCAGGTACAGGAGAAATATTGGAGTCGTTTTCCAGGATTTCAGGCTTCTGAAAGACAGGAATGTATACGAAAATGTGGCATTTGCGCAAAGGGTCATTTCTGTTCCCAACAGACAGATCAGAAAGAATGTGCCCGCTGTGCTGTCGCTTGTAAGTCTTGCTGAAAAATACAGGTCGCGTCCCAGACAGCTGTCAGGAGGCGAGCAGCAGAGAGTTGCCGTGGCGCGGGCCATAGTCAACAAGCCTCCCATACTGCTTGCAGACGAGCCTACGGGAAATCTGGATCCCAGAACCTCGTGGGAGATAATGAAACTTTTGGAACAGATAAACAGGGATGGCACCACGGTGCTTGTGGTCACTCACAACAGAGAGATAGTCAATGCCATGAAAAAGAGGGTCATAACCCTGAAAAAGGGCATCATCCTGAGCGATCAGAAAAAAGGCAGTTATATAGACGAGGATTAGGATTTTGGGATATACATTCAGACAGGGTATCAAAAACATATTGAGGAACAAGGTGTTCTCGTTGGCAACAGTGGCGACCATATCCGCCTGTGTATTTCTCTTTGGCCTTTTCTATGCAGTGGTAGTCAATTTCCAGAACATAGTCAGGACCGCTCAGTCGGGAGTTGCGGTCACGGTCTTTTTTGACGAGGGGATTGATGACATGCGCATCCAGGAGATCGGCCAGGAGATAGGAAAGAGGGCAGAGGTATCGAGGATCGTATTCGTTTCGGCCCAGGAAGCATGGGATTCCTTCAAGGATGATTATCTCGGAGAATATGTGGACACCTTTGGAGATGACAATCCCCTTTCGGATTGTGCCAATTATGAGATCTATCTGAATGATGTATCCATGCAGGACAGTCTGGTGGGATACCTTCAGACGGTTCCCGGCATCAGGGAGGTACACAAATCGGCAAATGTAGCAAATGCACTTTCGAATGTCAATTCCCTGGTGGCATATGTTTCTCTGGGTATCATCGGTATCCTCCTTGCAGTATCCATATTCCTCATCAGTAATACGGTTGCCATAGGCATCACGGTCAGGCGCGAGGAGATAGCCATCATGAAGCTCATAGGGGCAACGGATTATGTCGTGCGTGCTCCCTTTGTCTATGAGGGTATCATACTTGGCATCATAGGCGCAGGAATACCTTTGGCGCTTCTCTACTACCTGTATGACAATCTGTTGAATTATGTTCTGGCAAAATATTCCGTGCTCAGTTCCATACTGGTATTTGTTTCGGCGGACGAGATCTTTTACACGCTTGCTCCCGTCTCGGTCATCATGGGAGTCGGCATAGGCTTTCTGGGAAGCCTTTTCACGGTCAGACGCCACCTGAGGGTATGAGTTGGAAAAGAACAGAAACGTTCAAAACAACAGATACGCTTTTATTACAATGCTGTGCATCATTGTTTGCACGGCATTAGTTTTCGTATTGCCAAAGGACAGAGTCTACGGGGATGAACTCAGGGAAAAGATAAAGGAAGAGGAAGAGGCGGTCAAAGCCGCAGCCGGCGAAAAGGCAAAGGTAAACCAGAGCATAGCGCTGGCCAAGGCCCTCATAGGGTCGCTCAAAAGCGGCAAGGCGGATGTTGAAAGCTATATTGAGGAGCTGGACTTAGCAATCGGGCAGATCCGTGATAATATAGATGAGATAGACTCCATGATCTCGGCGAATGAGATCGAGGAAAAAAAGGCCGAGGCCGAGCTTCGGGAAGCCGAGGAAAAAAGCAGGGCACAGTACGCCGATATGAAAAAGCAGCTGCGCTTCATATACAGGAACCGCTTCGGGGGCATGGAGGACATCCTCTTTTCGGCAAGGGATATGGGAGATTTCCTCAACAAGGCCACCTACATAGAAGCCCTGTCCGAATATGACAGAAAGAAGCTGCTGGAATACATCGCCTGCGTGGAGGATGTGAAAAAAAAGAAGGAAAAGCTTGAAGAGGTCAGGGATTCTCTTGTAGAACAGAGACAGGAAAAGAAAAAGGAATCAGAGGATATGCAGGGTCTCATAGAGGACAAGCAAAAGGAGCTTTCCTCCTATGATGCCCAGATCGGCAGCAAGGAACAGCAGATCGCCGAGTATGAAAGGATGGCAGCCGAACAGGATGCCCAGATCAAAGCGTTGGAAGCAGCCCTGGCAGCGAGCAGAAAGGCCCTGGAGGAAGCGGAGAGGCCAAAGTACGACGGAGGCATGTTTACCATGCCGTGTCCCGGATATACCAGAATATCGGATGAATTCGGCATGAGGGTACATCCGACTCTGGGTATCAAAAAGATGCACAACGGAGTGGATTTTGCAGCACCCACCGGAACCTCTATACTTGCGGCTTATGACGGGACGGTGGCAGCTGCGGGGTATTCACCGTCTATGGGAAATTATGTGATGATAGATCACGGGGACGATCTTTTGACAGTTTATATGCATGCATCATCGGTTTCTGTCGGTACCGGTCAGCAGGTCAGCGCCGGACAAAAGATCGCGGCAGTCGGTTCCACCGGCCGCAGTACCGGTCCCCACCTTCACTTTGGAGTACGGAAAAACGGAGCATATGTGAACCCGTGGGGATACCTGAAGTGATCAGTCCGGGATAATGTCATCGGGAGATGGATATACTGAGAAGGAGCGGAAAATGGAAGAAA
>CAMVDF010000005.1 GCA_947166195.1 uncultured Lachnospiraceae bacterium | reverse complement strand
AAGATCCCTTTTTTCCAAGAGTGTACGGGATCGATCCGAAAAGGAAGTACAGTATGATATTAAAGAACATGAAAAATACTGCGATTCCCGCACGGATCATTTTTTCTCAACCTTCTCTTTCAGGGCGTCGATCTGACGCTGCTGCTCTTCGATAGTATTTTGCTGTTCTGTGGTAAACCGGTACATGCTGTTGATCTTTGAATTGAGCGTCAGCACAGCTGCAAAAAGGATCAGCACAAGGATCAGCGCTGCGGCAAATCCGGTTTTTATGAGCATCCATTTTTTCTTATTATCCACAATATCCTCCGCGGCGGCACCCGTCTCCTGCTGTGCCGTTTTTTTCACAAAAGAAAAGTGCGGTTCCAGTTTCCTGCAGACAAGCTCTATCAGGGGCGCTGCTCCTATGATGATGAGCCCGGCATAAAAACACAGCCCCTCCGTTGTTTTCAGTTTGAAAAATGCCGGCAGGATGACAAATGCCGGCAGGAGACATACCTCGATTATCCTGACGGCCTTTTTGTCAAAAAGATACAGGACCAGAAGGCCCGCAAGCAATAATGTCATATCTTGAGAGACTCCCTGTCCTGAGCCTTGTACCATTCATATTCAAGCCTGATGCCGTCGCGGAGGGAAACCTTTTCCTTCCACCCTATGTTGTGAAGCTTTTCCACATTGAGGAGCTTCCTGGGAGTTCCGTCGGGCATATCCGTATTCCAGTGTATCTCACCCTCAAATCCCACGGTCTCCTTCACGATCTCTGCAAGTTCCTTTATCGTTATCTCCTTGCCGGTACCGATATTTACATGCTCTTCTCCGCTGTAATTCTCAAGCAGATACACGCAGGCGTCTGCCATGTCATCAACATAGAGAAATTCACGGAGAGGTGAACCCGTGCCCCAGAGTTCGACAAAGGACGCTCCTGCCTCTTTTGCATCATCGAATTTCCTGATGAGAGCCGGGAGAACATGGCTTGTCTCCAGATTGAAATTATCATTGGGTCCGTAAAGATTTGTCGGCATGCAGCTGATGAAATCATCCCCGTACTGTTTCTTGAAGAATCTGCACATCATCAGTCCGCTGATCTTTGCTATGGCATAGGCCTCGTTGGTGCTCTCGAGGGGTCCCGTCAAAAGATCACTTTCGGATATCGGCTGGGGAGCAAGCTTCGGATAGATGCAGGAGCTGCCCAGGAAAAGCAGCTTTTTGACCTTATTATCATGAGCTGCCTTGATCACGTTGCACTGGATGGCAGAATTTATATAGATAAAATCTGCGGGATAGGTCTGGTTCGCATTTATCCCTCCCACATGAGCCGCCGCAAGCACCACATATTCGGGGCGCTCTTTTTCAAAGAAATCAAAAACGGCCGACTGATCGGTCAGATCAAGTTCCGAATGGGTCCTCACGATGATGTTTTTGTAGCCTTTTGCTTCAAGGCTCCTGACTATCGCACTTCCGACCAGCCCTCTGTGGCCGGCCACATAGATCTTTGAATCTGTATTCATACTGTTATTTTTCCTTATTGTTTTTGATGTACTCGGCAGGTGTCATCCCTGCGATCTCTTTCATGTCAGATTCCACCATCATCTTTACGAGTCCGGGGAAATCAACCTTTCTCTTCCAGCCAAGCTCTTTTTCCGCCTTTGATGGATCTCCCCAAAGAAGCTCCACCTCTGCGGGCCTGAAATACTTGGGATTGACCTCGACCCTGACAACTCCGGTCTTTGCGTCATATCCCTTTTCGTTGACTCCTGTGCCTCTCCATTTGATCTCAACACCGATGTTTTTGAAGGCAAGTTCAACAAATTCCCTGACCGAATGGGTCTCATTGCTTGCAAGCACATAGTCTCCGGGTTTTTCCTGCTGCAGCATCAGCCACATACCTTCGACATAGTCTCCGGAAAATCCCCAGTCCCTCTTTGCATTCAGATTTCCAAGCGAGAAGCTTTCATACTGCCCGGCAGCGATATGGGCCACGGCCCTCGTTATCTTCCTCGTAACAAAGGTTTCTCCTCTCCTGGGTGATTCATGATTGAAAAGGATCCCGTTGCAGGCATAAAGCCCGTAAGCCTCTCTGTAGTTTACCGTGATCCAGTAGGAATAAAGCTTTGCTGCTCCGTAAGGACTTTTCGGATAAAAAGGAGTCTTTTCCGACTGGGGTGCCGTATCGGGAAGACCTCCAAAGAGTTCTGAGGTGGAAGCCTGATAAAATCTGCACTTCACTCCGGATTTCTTGATCGCATCCAATATCCTCATGGTACCGATACCGGTGGTCTCCGCAGTATATTCCGGAACTTCAAAGGATACACCGACATGTGACTGGGCCGCCAGATTGTAGATCTCCGTCGGCTGGATCTGCTCTATGAGAAGGTTCAGATTGCTTGAATCCGTCATATCCCCGTGATGCAGAAAAAATGTACGGTCCTTTATCTCCTTGTTGTAGTAGAGATGATCGATCCTGACAGTATTGATGCTGGACTGGCGTCTGATGATGCCATGGACCTCGTAGCCCTTGTCAAGCAGAAATTCAGCCAGATATGAGCCGTCCTGGCCCGTGATACCCGTGATCAGTGCAACATTTCTCATTTATCATTCTCCTTTTCTTTTTCTTCTTTTTTTTCTTCTATCCTGTCTATGATGAAGGGAGGCCTGCTTCTCGATGCATCAAGCGTCCTCCACACATATTCTCCAATGACCCCCACCATCAGCATCACGGCGCCTGAAGTGAAAAGATTCAGGCACATCAGGGATGCCCAGCCGGCTATGGGGGTTCCTATGGCAAATTTTTCTATGACGATCTCGATTATCCAGATAAGGGAAAGAGCGGCAAAGATAAATCCCAGAGCCGTCATAAACCGTATCGGAAAATAGGAAAAGCTCATCATCGAGTCCATTGCCAGCTTGACCTTTTTTGAAAAGGTCCATCTCGATACCCCTTCCTTTCTCTCATCCCTGTGAAAATATATCCTGTCAGTCTGAAAGCCCGACCACAGGACCTGAAGTGTCAGAGATGAATTCTTTTCTCCCAGAAGTTTGAGTACCTCTATCACCTTGCGGTCTATGAGATAGCAGTCACAGCCGCCAACCGGCATATTCTTTTCCACAAACCTGTTTATGATCCTGTAGTAGAGGGATGCCGCCGCCTTTTTGAGTACCGGATCCTCTCTTCCGTTTCTGACGGCAAGCACTACATCATTTCCCTTTTTCCAGCTTTCAAACATCTCGGGGATGATCGCCGAATCCTCCTGCAGATCCGCCTGCTTTGTCACTGCGCAGTCTCCCGTACATACGGACAGTCCCGCAAGAAGTGCCGCGTGCTCTCCGAAATTTCTTGAAAGCTTCACGCATTTTATATGGTCCGGATCATCCTCTCTGATCTTTTTCATGATCTCCCAGGAATCATCCCCTGATCCGTCATCCACAAAGACCAGCTCGTGATCGGATATCTCATTGAATACCTTTTTTTTCAGATCTTCATAAAGCGCCGGAAGCGTATCGGAATTGAAATACACCGGAACAACCACTGAAAGACGGCTCATTTCCTGACCTCTTTGGTAAATTCATCATAGTTACGGATATATTCACTGTCATCATACCCGGCATCCGAAAGACACAGCAGTACGGAGTCCGGGGAAAAATCGTACATATCCTTCCAGACCATGGGGGCTATGTAGAGTCCCATCCTGGGCTTGTCAAGCTCCACCACCTTTGTGGTAAAACCGTCATCAAGCCTTACCTTGCTGGTCCCCGCAACATTTATCAGTACAAACCTGCTGCGGCGGTTGGCATGCCTTCCCCTGATGATACCGGGGTCTGACCCGTACATATAGAAAACCCTTTTGATCTCAAAGGGAATATCCTTTTCTCCTTCGGCCACCACGAGATTGCCTCTCTCGTCGCCGTACTCCTTGAATTCAAGAACCTTGTATTTTTCATCTATACCCATCATTATCTCCTGCCCGTGTTCTCAATGCTCCGGTCTACTGCCAATTGTTAACCGCATTTATTACCGTACGGATCTCGTCTGATGTCATGCCGTTGTAGACGGGAAGGGACAGGACTTCGTCTGCCATCTCCTCGGCTATCGGGAAGTCTCCCTTCTTTTTTCCAAGATATCCGTAAGCTTTTTGAAGGTGGGGCGGTACCGGATAATGGATGATGGTACCTATATCCCTGTCCTTCAGATACTTCATCAGTTCATCTCTTTTTTTGCACCTGATCACAAACTGGTGCCAGGTGTGATTGCATCCTTCCCTGATCCGCGGAAGGGTTATGAGGGGATTTTTCATACCGTCAAGGTAGGCACGGGCTATTTCGTCCCTTTCCCTGTTCAGCACCTCAAGATGAGCAAGCTTCACACGGAGCAGTCCTGCCTGCAGTTCATCAAGCCTGGAGTTTACTCCGACCTCATCATTGTAATATCTCTTTGCACTGCCGTAGTTTCGGAGCATCTTTATCTTTTTCAGATATTCTTCACTGTCGGTGACTATGGCACCGCCGTCCCCGAAACAGCCCAGATTCTTTGAAGGATAAAAGGAAAAACAGCCTATGTCCGAAAAAGATCCTGTCATTTTCCCTTCAAAAGCCGCACCATGCGACTGTGCACAATCCTCCACCAGCTTCAGCCCGTGCTTTTTGCAAATACCGCTGATCTTTTCCATGTCACAGGAGAGCCCGTACAGGTGGACCGCAAGCACCGCTTTTGTCTTTCCGGTAATGGCCTTTTCTGTCATTTCCGGATCTATCCCGAAATACTCATCAGGTTCCACAAAGACCGGCGTCGCACCGTTAATTGTGATTCCCATCACGCTTGCTATATAGGTATTTGCCTGTACTATGACCTCATCGCCCTTTCCTATGCCCAAAGCGCGAAAAGCCAGATACAGCGCATCAAGTCCGTTTGCGACTCCGGCGCAGTACTTTGTCCCGACAAAAGAAGCAAATTCCTGCTCAAAGGCCTCTACCTCGCGTCCCAGCACATACCAGCCCGAACGGAGTACTTCCAAAGCCTTTTTTTCATATTCGGGAGCATATTTTTCATATCCCCTGTCAAGCCTTCCGGGATTTATCATAGTATCAGATCCTCTTTAATATAGACTTCAAGTGCATCCTGCCAGGGCGCAAATGAAAACTGAGTGGTCAGACGGAGCATATAGTTGTCCAGTATCGAATATGCCGGCCTTTTTGCGGATGCCGGATTCATCTTTTCGTATTCTTTTGATGTCACGTGCTTCACATTTGTGGGCTTTCCGGCAAAGGCAAATATCCTTTCGGCAAAATCAGCCCAGTTTGTATCTCCCTCGCAGGTCCCGTGGAACAGACCGTAGTTTTCCGTGGGAAGCAGGTATTCTATGCATTTTGCGAGTTCCGATGCACTCGTGGGCGTGCCCAGCTGATCGTCTACCACACTGACCTCGTCATGGTTTTCCGAAAGCTTCAGCATGGTCTTTGCAAAATTGTGGCCGTCGCCGTAGAGCCAGGCCGTTCTTATTATGAAAAAAGCGTCCGTCATCTGTTTCACAAATTCCTCGCCGGCAAGCTTTGTCCTGCCGTACACGCTTTTCGGTCCCGTGGGATCAAACTCGGTATAGGGAGTCTTTGCATCCCCGGGAAAAACATAATCAGTGGAGATATGCACCAGCTTTGCTTTGCTGTCCTTTGAGGCAATGGCAAGGTTCCTTGCACCTATGGCATTTATCCTGTAGGAAAGGTCGATGTCACTTTCCTGTTTGTCCACAGCGGTATAGGCGGCACAGTTTATCACGGCATAAGGTGAGACCTCCTTTACAAAAGAGGTGACCTTTTCCACATCCGTGATGTCAAGCTTTATGTCAGCGTTTATATCCGTATTTATGAGCTCGTAAGCGTCATTTTTTGCGAAGAGCCTGTTTACGGCTTTTCCAAGCTGTCCGTTACAGCCTGTGACTATGATCTTTTTCGCGTTCATGCCTGTTTTTTCCCCTTTACATACAGGGTAAAGTATATCATTTTACATAGTCTCTTGCAACAAGGGCGCGGATGACATATATTAAAGAAAGAACAGGAAAGTCAGGATTTTTGCATAGGTAAGGTATTACAACATGTATAACGTGGATTTTGATAATATAAGCTCACTGAGCGTACATTTCACGGGGATCGGCGGAATCAGCATGAGCGGTCTGGCTAAGCTGCTGATGTTTAAGGGTGCAAAGGTCTCGGGTTCGGACAGGGCGCCCTCGGAACTGACAAAGGAGCTTGAAGACGGCGGTGCAAGGATCTGCTATGATCAAAGCCTCGGCTTCATACCCGATGATACCGATGTTGTCGTGGCAACTGCTGCCATATCAGCCGACAACCCCGAGATAATGACGGCAAAAAGCAGAAACATCCCGATCATGACCAGGGCGGAACTTCTCGGACAGGTCATGAAGCAGTATGAACTGCCTCTGGCCGTGGCAGGTACTCACGGAAAGACCACCACAACCTCCATGATCACCCAGATACTCCTGGATTCGGGTTACGATCCGACCTCTTCCATAGGCGGCATCCTGCCGTCAATAGGCGGAAATTTCAGGATCGGCTCCGACAGATACTTCGTCATGGAGGCCTGCGAGTATACAAATTCCTTTTTGAGCTTTTTCCCGAAGATCGCGGTCATACTGAACATCGATGCGGATCATCTGGACTTTTTCAGGGATATTGACGACATCAGACATTCCTTCACCTCTTTTGCAAAGCTTTTGCCGGATGACGGCACTCTCATCATAAACGGACAGATCCCTGACCTGAAAGAGATCACAAAAGAGCTCACCTGCAAAGTGTTGACCTTTGGGATCGGAGAGGGCTTTGATGTGTCGGCATCCGGCATAACCTATGATGAGCTTGGACATCCCTCCTTTACCGCAGATTTCGAAGGAAAAAAGGAAGACTTTTCTCTTTCGGTTCCCGGGGAGCACAATGTCTCAAATGCATGCGCCGCCATCGCTGCGGCAAGACTTCTTGATGTTCCCTTTGACGACATCAGAAAGGCCCTCAAAAGTTTTTCCGGAACCGACAGGCGTTTTGAGTTCAAGGGAAAGAAAAACGGTTTTACCATCATAGACGATTATGCCCATCATCCCACGGAGATAAAAGCGACCCTGACCGCCGCGGAGAAATATCCGCATAATAAGATCTGGTGCGTATTCCAGCCTCACACCTACTCCAGGACCAAAGCTCTTTTGAATGAATTTGCAAAGGCTCTGAGCCTTGCGGACGAGGTGATCCTGGCCGACATCTATGCTGCCAGAGAGACCGATACACTGGGCATCAGTTCCCTCACACTCGCTGAAAAGCTTGATGAAGCGGGCGTTTCATGCAGGTATCTTCCCTCCTTTGAGGAGATAGAAAAATTTATTCTGGAAAATTGTATCAACGGGGATCTGTTGATAACCATGGGTGCGGGAAATGTAGTAAAGATCGGGGAGGATCTGCTGAAAAAGTAACTTTCCACAATATCAACAAAATTTTTCCAACCTGTCTTCAAAAGAACTGTATGTTATTTTTTTAGTACAAACCTGTCACTCAAAAAAATATAACATTTCCCACTTTATCCACATCATGCCACTTGCAGACCGGGGGCCGTTTTGCCCTGTTTCATTTTAAGATCCGTTGTGCTATACTCCAAATCGTTTTCGGAAAAAAGATGATGAATCGGGAGAAAAAATGGATTCGATAAGGTTACGCGGCAGCCGTTTCAGCGGCAACACCATAATATCCAATGTCTTCATTGACAATTATCTTTCGGGAGCCAATGAGGCACAGCTGAAGATCTATCTGTATCTGATCAGATGCATCAGCTCTGATATAGCTGTTGATGTCTCTTCCATCGCCGACCGTTTTAATTATACCGAAAAGGATGTGTGCCGTGCACTGCTCTATTGGTCCAGAGCCGGCATCATAACCCTGGATTTTGAGGAGGATCACAGCATCTGCGGCATCACCCTGAACGATCCCGCCGATCTGCCCTACGACGGTCCCGAGGATGTTGTTCAGGCAAACAGCTCCTCTGCTTCCCTTTCTTCCGTATACATGGGAAAGGAAAAAAAGAAACCGGAGCTTCACGGCTACTCTGCCTCAAAGCTTGCAACCTTCAGCAAAAAAGAGGATGTCAGACAGCTCATTTTTGCCGTTGAATCATACCTTCGCCAGACACTTTCCCGTACCGACATGGAAAACATCCTTTTCATGTATGATGAGCTGGGCTTTCCCGTCGACCTCATAGAATATCTCGTTGAGCACTGCATCGACTGCGGCGGAAACAACATGAAATATTTCATGGAGGTAGCCTTCTCCTGGAACGAAAAAGGCATCCACAGTGTCGATGAAGCAAAAGAATATACAAAGTTCCACAACAAGAATGTCTATGCCCTGATGAAGGAGTTCGGCATCAGCGACAGACACTTCACTCCCACGGAGTATGATTACCTCTCCAAATGGGAGAGCGAATACGGCTTTGATATTTCCATAATACAGGAGGCCGCATCCCGCACGATCAAAAGACTTGCCAAGCCCAGCTTCACCTATGCGGATACCATTCTTTCAAAATGGTATGCCCAGGGTGTGAAGGATCTTTCCGATATAGAGGCACTTGACAGGGAATATGCCCAAAGCGCAAAAAGGGAGTATCCCAAAAAGACTGCTTCCGGCTCCGCTTCCGCACCCAACCGTTTCAAAAATTTCTCTGAAAGGGATTACGATATGGATGCTCTTGAAAAGGAGCTCACAGAAAAAAGCCTGGCAAGGGCAGGTAAGCCGTCATGATCTTCAGTCACCGTCAATTCAATGAGATAATGTCCTCCTACGAAGAGACCAGACGGAAAAACCGCGCTCTTTCTGACGAAAGAAAAAGGGAAGTATACGGCAGGATCCCGGCCCTGAAGGAGATAGATGCACAGATCGCCGATACGGGAGCTGAGGCCGCCATCCAAAGTATCACGGAGGGCAGGAGCACAGAGACCTCTCTCAAAAGGATCGACGAACTTTCCGCAAAAAAAGCCTCCCTCATGAAGGCTGCCGGCTACGATCCCTCATATCTTCAGCCGGTCTATGACTGCCCTGACTGCAAAGATACCGGTTTTGTGAACGGAACCAGATGCCACTGCCTGAAACAAAAGATCATAGATGTCATGTACCGGCAGTCAGACATTTATCCGAAACTCAGGGAAGAAAATTTCGACACCTTTTCCTATGAATACTTTTCCGGGGACACTCTCATCCAGATGAAAAAGATCCGGACCCTGGCCGAAGACTTCGTCGATTCGTTTGCAAAAAACTATGTAAATATGCTATTCTATGGAAATGTGGGGAGTGGCAAGACGTTTATCACAAACTGTATTGCCGAAAGACTTATAGATGAGGGTTATTCCGTCATATATCTCACGGCCCTGAGGCTCTTTGAACTATTAAACGGCCATGTATTCAGAAGGAACGGCCAGACATTTGATGAGGATGCTTACAACAGCCTGTTTGACTGTTCGCTCCTGATCATAGACGATCTGGGAACGGAAGTGATGAATTCCGCGACCGTTACGGCCGCTGAGCTCTTTCAGATATTGAATGAACGGGACAATGCCAGGAAACCGACCATCATTTCCAGCAACCTTTCTTTGGAGCAGCTCAAGGACAATTATTCCGAGCGCTCGTTTTCGAGGATCCTTGGTAGCTACGAACTGATCCGGTTTACAGGCGAGGATATCCGATTGATGAAACGGAGGCAGGCATAATGTCAACCCACGACAAAAGGAAACTGGACACTGTACCCATCGGATCTCTGGGAGTGGTTCCCCTGACCGGCACCCTACCCCTTTGCGAAAAGATCGATTCATTTTTGGTAAAATGGCGCAGGGAGCGTGAGGACGAACAGAAAGACTCCCTCGTCTATTCCGGTTATCACAGGGATACCTATCTCGTAGAAGCACAGCTGCCCCGCTTTGGAACAGGCGAAGCAAAGGGCATGATCATGGAATCTGTCAGAGGCATGGACCTCTATCTCATAGTTGATGTCTGCAACTACAGCGTGACTTATTCTATTTCCGGTGAGATCAATCATATGTCCCCGGACGATCACTACCAGAACCTCAAAAGGATCATAGCAGCCGTCGGAGGCAAGGCAAGACGGATCACAGTCATTATGCCCTTCCTCTATGAAAGCCGTCAGCATACCAGAGCCGCAAGGGAATCCCTTGACTGTGCACTGGCACTGCAGGAGCTTGTCAAGATGGGTGTTGACAATATCATAACCTTTGATGCCCATGATGCCAGGGTTCAGAATTCCATACCCTTAAGCGGTTTTGAGACCATACAGCCCTCCTATCAGTTCATCAAGGGACTTTTGTCAAATGTAAAGGATCTCTCCGTCGATGCCGAGCATATGCTTGTGGTAAGTCCGGATGAGGGCGGCATGAGCCGGGCCATCTATTTTGCAAATGTCCTTGGGCTTGATATGGGAATGTTCTACAAAAGACGTGATTATACAAGGGTTGTGGGCGGCAGAAATCCTGTGGTCTCACATGAATTTCTGGGAACGGATGTCGAAGGCAAGGATATCATCGTAGTCGACGATATGATCTCCTCAGGAGATACCTCCCTGGAGGTCGCCATGTCTTTGAAACAGCGCAAGGCCCGCCGAATCTATCTGGCAGCAACCTTCGGACTTTTCACAAAAGGGATCGAAAGATTTGACAAAGCCTACGAGGACGGCATCATCAGCGGGGTTCTCACAACAAACCTCATCTATCAGATGCCTGAACTACTCAAAAGGGAATGGTACATTTCCTGCGATATGAGCAAGTATATCGCCTACATCATAGACACACTGAACCATGACTCATCCATCAGCGATCTGCTGAATCCCATCGGAAGGATACAGTCCTTTGTGGATCGCTACATGAAGGGGGAGTTGACTGAAGAGTAAACTTACCTTACATAGCTGATGAATTCGTTTCCCCTGCTCTCAAAGAGTTCTTTGGCGTCGTTTAAGCCGATCTTGTGAACGCTCTCTTCTGCAGGGTTCAGTACTTCGATGTTTTTGGTATCATATCCCGTGATGAGCAGCGTCTGTACCCTTGAAGGTGCCAGCACCAGGCGGTCGGAGGATACATAGTAGAGAACCTCGTCCAAAGTGCAGCCTTCAAGATTCAGGATCTCGGCGTCCATATTATCCTGCAGTATCTCTATGGGGGATACTCCTCTTTCAACATCACCTTTGATATCAGCCTTTTTTCCTGTATACTCCAGCATGGCCGACAGGCAGTCATAGAGAGAATTTCCGGTAAACTCCGATATCTCTTCCAGAGGAATGCTCTTTTCGCTTTCCTTTCCGGTTTTTGCCCAGGCATACTTGTTCACATCAAAGACCACCACACCGGCATCCTCGTCGGCCTTTTCTATGGCACCGGAAAGACTGCTGTAAATACCTGAGATCAGTCCCTTTGAATAGACAATATAGGTCTCGTCACTGACCTTTGACGAACCTTCTATATCGACATTGCGCCCGCCTTCATAAACAACCTCCTTTGGAGTCAGAAGCTGCAGGGAATCTGTCCTGATATCCTGATAGACCTGCATCTCCACGATAGTCTCCGTTTCCTCGGTCAGAACGGAAAGAATGGAGGTATGGGTATCCTTTGTCCGCCCGCTTCCCACTATCTGGTCACTTTCCACATTCACCACCGTACCCTGGCTGTCAAGCAGGATCTTTTCAATATTTATCGCATTGTCCTTTATCTCGACCCTTGAAATATACCTGTCCTTTGCATCGTATTCCTTCAAAATCTCGCCCTTCGGGCTTTCAATATAGAGATACTTCATGACCAGCCTTGCCGTTCCCGCAGCGGTCCTGATTATCCCGCTCGAATCCACGGCTCCGTAGACCAGGTCCTCTCCTATGAAGCCGACAGGCACGCTGATCATTCCGGGTCCGGCCTTGATAAGCCTCCTCTCTCCCGTGGACAGATCCAGAAAGGTTATCTCACTGTTTTCGGAATTGACACCCATGGTATCTGCCGAGCCGACCTTCACCAGTTCATCGGTCCATGCAACAAGCCCTGAACTGTCAGATACCACAAAATCGTCCACACCGATATCAGAGGCCAGGATCTCGGTCCTGGCCGAGCCCATCCTGATCCTATAGATCGTATCCGACAGATAAAAGTAGAAATTGTTTGCCCTGTCCTCAAAAGCAAGCAGATCCAGGTTGCTCTTGATCCGGGCATAGGAACCGTCATAGGGTATGACAACCTCTTCCTCTATAGTATTCAGCGAACTGTCATAATAATATACCCCTGCCAGGACCTCTCCCTCATGCCTGCCTCTGTTCATATATCCGTAAAGCAGAAACCGGATGTTTCCGCCCTCGTCAACCGATAGTATCTTGATGTCGTGATCGGACAGCCTGGTACGCTCGTCATTGTTTTCCTCGTCAAAAAATGAAAAGACCTTGACCACCCGGTTGTTGACTCCTCTGTAGCAATAGAGCGCTCCGTTCTGGACAAAGGCAACGATATCGCCGTCGTTGTTCTCCAGGAAATTTATGTCATTGTCGGTGATCCCGAACATGATCTTGTCATTTATGAAATGATCCTTGTCAGGTATGAAGACCTCTTTCATGGTTCGTTCAAAATCTATGAGATAGATCCTCTTCGGACTGATCCTGAGCCTGAAAAACTCGTTCACCTCATACTCGTGGCGAAGGCCCTCCGGTCCCGCCTCTATACGGTAGGAGTTGCCGAAAAATCCGCCGTTTACGCCCATATCGTAGATCTTTACATCCATGTCACTTATTATCTCGGGACGCAGGTTTCCAAAGGTGATCTGGTCAAAGCTGGAATGGATGTTCACATGAGCAAAATCCGTATTGTCGCCAAGCTCGTTACTTTCCAGATACATGGCAACGGATCTCGCCTCCTCCTTGTTCAGGGTCGCCTTTGAAAAGTCCCTGACAAAATCGGAAAGCTCCCCGGCTCTCAGTTCATTGTTGTAGATCACCCTGGTATAATATCTGACATCTCTGCCCTTGCCGTCAGGAAAGCCGATGCAAAGGCTGTACTCGGTATTTTCATCGATGAGATCCTTGACTTTGAGACTCCCCTCGATCTCATCCGGATGGTCCTTCACATCCTTTATCCGGGTCTTTTCGATGAGCCTTTCTCCGTCCATGCTCCTGACCTCAAAGTAGAGTCCGTTCACGTCGGCGCCGTATTTTCGTATAATAAAAGAAAGTCCCCTCTTTTCGTCAAGCTGGGTTATGCAGCCACGGATCTTTGATACATCCACCTCTCCTGTGTAGCCGTAGAGCCTGTTGATGGTACCTCCGGGCATTTTGATGGCAACGACAGGCAGGGAAGCCTTTTCCATATCCACAGTCATATCCGTGCTCCCGCGGTTCATGAAGGAACTGATCACCATTATCGATACGGCAAATATGACGGCAAAGCCGAGAATTTTTGTAAGGATATCCTTCATCCGCCAAATACCGTCCTTCCGGAACAGCCGCAGGGAAGTACTGTGCCCGCATCCTTTACGGGAAGTCCCACTTCATCTGCTTCTATAAGTTTCGTTTTCCTGTTTTTGAACGCAAGCTTCATCATATAGGTGAGTACCGCACTCTGCAGTCCTGTTGTATAGGAATTGATCAAAAAGAAGAGCGGATCATCGGAAAGCAGTTTTTCCGTCTTTTGCAAAAGCGGAAAGACGCAGTCCTCCAGCTTCCAGATCTCGCCCTTCGGGCCCCTGCCGTAGGAGGGAGGATCCATGATGATGGCATCATATCTGCTTTCTCGTCTGATCTCACGATCCACAAATCTGACGCAGTCTTCGACTATATAACGAAAGGATGTATGGGGCAGCTTTGATGCCGTCTCATTTTCCTTTGCCCAGCCTGTCATGCCCTTTGAGGCATCCACATGGGTGACATGAGCTCCCGCAAGCACTGCTGACATGGTAGCACCTCCGGTATAGGCAAAAAGGTTCAGTATCCTGATCTGTCTGCCGCTGGTTTTTATGAGATCCGCTGCCCAGTCCCAGTTTGCGGCCTGCTCGGGAAAGAGGCCGGTGTGTTTGAAGGCAAAGGGTTTGAGGTTAAAGGTGAGCTGTCCGTAGTGGATCTGCCATTCCTCCGGAAGGTCACGGAATTCCCAGCTTCCGCCGCCTTTGCTGCTCCTGTGGTATATTCCGTTGGCTTTGTGCCACAGGGGATTCTCCTTTGGAGTGTTCCAGATTACCTGCGGATCGGGGCGGACGAGGATATAGTCTCCCCAACGCTCAAGTTTTTCGCCCTGAGTGGCATCTATTACTTCATATTCTTTCCATTTATCAGAAATGTACATGGTTGTTCCTTTTTCTATACTGTTTTTCGCTGACGCAGTTACTGTTTTTCTCGTTAGTTTTTTCTCGCCTATGATACTAGGAAAGTGCATATATTCTTTGCGAGCGTCACGGGTCGGCCTCAATTCACATCCGTGTTCATGCGGCCTTGCCGGTACATCCATGTACCGGCATCCCTGTTCTGCGAGTACTTTCCAAGTATCAGTACGGCTCGAAAAAGAACGTCGAAAAACAGTACCTGCGTCCGCTATATACGGTATTCATCCGAAGCAGGTGGTATAGTCTGACGGAATACGGTGCCTGCGTCCGCTATATACAGTATGTACCAGAAGTATACGGTAAAGTATATCGGAAAATAGTATTTGAAGTAGGAGGCCGGGGCCAGGACAAATACTATGAACCAGTGGGCAAAAAGGCCGAGGGTCATGACAGCCGTAAATGCGTGCCGTGACAGCGGCTGTTTCCGGGTTATGCTCTGCATCGTGAGGAAAAGCGAATATATGAAGAGGAGAAGCAGGAGGACCATCGGGATGTAGAGATTGTAGGCGATGGTTTTTATTATGCTGATGATGAGGGCGGGTATGCCCTGATCAAGGCGGATGTCGTAGACCGTGGCTGCATAGTCAAAGGAGCCGATGCGGGTCTTTACCAGGACATCAGGGTTGTTTTTGAATATGTTTTTGCAGGCCTCAACATAGGCCCTGTAGTCTTCATCGGAGGCCTCCGGACGCAGACCTGTATAGCCCGGATAGTAGAGGATCAGGGTATCCTCGTAGTTGATGTCTCCAAGGGCATAGTTGATGTTTTTTACCGTTTCCATGTCGAGATATCTGTCAACCTGAAGGAGATCGGCAGCGTTCTTTTCGGGATCCAGGCCGTTTCTGACCATATTAGTGATGGTATAGGCGTAAAAAGGCCCCATGCGGTTTTCTGCCTTGTCGTTCATCCTTGAGGGGATGATCCCATTCTGTGGAATGGCAACCACATACTGGACGATGACGGAAAGCAGGCATATAGCAAGGATACTCTTCTTTTTCCGAAGAGAGGGATATGCGATGAAAAGGAGAACCGGCCCGAAAACCGCCAGATATATACCTTCTGTCCTCCACTGGGTCAGTACGGCGATGAGCAGGCAAAGAAGTATGAGATCCTTTTTTGAAGGATCCTTTTTTTCAAGCATATCCATATAGAGCCTGAACATCAGATAGAGATAGAGATAAATGTAAATGGGTATCCTGTGTGCCGATGTCGTATAGGCAAGGATGGGCGGCAGGAGGAAAGCGATGTACATGACTGCGCCCCTCCTGCGGCTTTCTGTATGCTTTGCAACACGGTACACACAGTACCCACACATCAGCACCTGGATCACTACCTTCACTATGATGGGACCCAGATATGACGGGATCATCATCATGGTGATGATGTAGTACCAGGTGGTCAGATAATAAAACCATGTATAGTCGGCAAGCTGAACCGCCTGTTCAAAGATCAGGTGCTCGTCGTTACTGAGAAACCCCTGGGGGAGCTTGAAGATGAGCACCGCGATGATCGGTATCAGATAGACGGCACTGTATTTTAATATATCCCTGTCGCAGGTAAAAATGAACTGCCAGAACATATACAGGAAAAGAAGCATCAGGACCTTGCATGGGATATAGTTTCCCCAGGCATTCCCGGATGTAAAGGAAAAGACCATCCTGTCCGTGAAAAATGAGATTAGTGTATGCAGAACCGCCAGTATCAGCGGAATGTGTTTTTTCATCCTGACCTCGCTGCTTTTTGGTTTATATTCTGACATAATCACAATGTTAGGTCAAAGCCTCATCCTGCACAGCCCGGCCAGAAAACAGTGATCACAGTCCGGACGCTGCGAATGGCATATGGAACGGCCGTGGGATATGAGCTGAAGGTTTATGAGTATCCAGTGATCCTGCGGAATGATCTTTTCAAGAGCATACTCGACCTTTTCGGGGTCGGTCTCATCGGTGAGGCCGATCCTTTTTGCAACCCTTTTCACATGGGTATCAACGACGATGGAGGGTATCTGAAAGATATGCCCTCTCACCACATTTGCGGTCTTCCTGCCTACACCCGGAAGCCCGGTAAGCTCATCTATACCGGACGGAACCTCGCCGCCATAGTCCGCAAGTAGCATCCGGCAGGCATCGATGATGTGACGCGCCTTCATATGATAGAATCCCACAGAATGGATGTCCCTTTCAAGCTCATTTATATCCGCATGCGCGAAATCAGAGACAGACCTGTATTTTTCAAAAAGCACCTTTGAGACCGCATTCACCCTTTCATCTGTGCATTGGGCAGACATGATGGTAGCGATCAGAAGCTCATGTGGCTTTTCATAGGACAGAAAACAACGGTCATCTGTGCCGTAGTGCTCATCCAATGCCTTCAGAATTTCTTTTACCTTTACTTTTGCATTTCTTTTCTTCGTCTTCTTCATTCTCTGTCTGCAGGATCTGGCACCTCTATATATACGCTCAGCTCTCCGTAGCCTTCCACATTTGCGGTGACGGTCGCACCCCCGTACTGCTTTGCCTTTACCAGGCCCTTTGATGTGACCGAAACAGTTTCCTCATCGCTTGAAGACCATGTCACGGGGGTTCCCTTTGCGATACCCTTTACCGAAAACTGCTTCGTATTTTTCCTTTTCACAACGACCATTCCCTCTTCATCATAATTTTTCGGAAGACCGCCAAGATATGGTTCCGTCGTCGTAACTCTGCAGGTCAGCTCTTCAGATCCGGCCTTTGCGTGGAGCAGCACCGGGCTATCATCCGTTGCAAGTCCGGTAATCTTTATCTTTCCCTTTTCCTGATCGATAAAGGCCGCCCTGGTCTCGCCGTTTTCCAGATACCAGCTGACCTGTGTACCTTTTTCAAGGTTGATGATCTTTGTGGAAAAGGTTCCTCCGAATTTGATCTTCTTTTCAGATACCTTTAAGCCCGGAAGCTTCACATACAGCTTGAACTTGCATATCTTTGTCTTCTCACCGTATGAGTACTCCGCACTTATCATGGTCGTACCGCCTGCCAGCACATTCACCTTTCCGGTTGAGGGATCTACGGTTGCAACGGTCTGTGCAGAGCTGCTCCAGGTTGGTGATCCTTCCACTGTATCTCCTTTAAGGTTCTGAGTGGCATCGTACTCTCCTTTTTCATTCAGGGTCACCGTCTTCTTTCTGAATCCCACCGTATATATGGTGAATGAAGTCTCATTCTCTGATTTTTCCCCGTCATATTTGTAGGTTACCTTCACATCCACATCTCCGGCTTTTTTTGCAATGAGAGTGCTTCCGCTTATCTCCGCAAGGCTTTTTCCCGAGGTGATGGTATACTTCACCCCCTTGCAGTCGCTGTCAAGTCCAAACTCCTCTTTAAGGTTTACCTTTGCACCTACAGGTATTGGAGAACCGCCCTCGTTAATACGGGCAAAAGAAATCTGTGCCGGAACATCCTCTCCCGCAGGTTCATTCTCCTGCATGATCTCCGGCTCCGATACTTCCCCTGTGGGCAGTCCGGTTGACGGTTCATCTGCCTCAGCTCCTCCTGCTCCGGGTTCTTCCTGTACAGGCTCACTTACTTCAGGCTCACCTGCCTCAGGTTCATTTACCACAGGTTCATTTGCTTCAGGTTCTTCTACTGTCGCTTCCTCAGTCACGATCTTTTCCGTGACTGCTTCCTGAGAAACGGAATCCTCTGGTGCGGCCGTCTCTTCACCGTAAGCTATGACACACTGTCCTACTGCAAGTGCCACAGCAAGCAAAACTGCCGAAATCCTTTTCATCATTTCATTTTTTTTCATATCCACACCTCCATTACGTCCAAAATCCATGACCTCATCATTCCCGCTTCATTGTAATAAGTTGGATTTAAAGCAGGAAATTTCAGAATGTAAGAATCTACATGACAGTCCCCCTGTCATCTCACAGACTGCCATACTTTGACCTGTATTTTGCAAGTTCCGCCCTTAAATCGTCTGCCTTTGCCTCTGCATCATCCGCTCTCTTGCGCTCACGCTCGGTGTTGGCCCGTTCTTCTGCTTTTCCCTCAGCTATCAGCTCCTGTTCTCTTTCCCAGCTCTTCATATATCTCACCCCGATTTCCTTCTTCTTTTTTGCTGTATTTACAATCTCGTCAAGCCTCTTTGTCGTGTCATCGGTCGCATTCTCTTCCGTGCTTTTCTCTATGTATTTCAAAAGCGCCTGAAGCCTCCTGTCGTACTCATCTGCGTTTTCCGGAAGTTCTCCTCCCGTATACAGATAAATCCTCCTGATACCGTCATCATAAGGTATCTCCGGATGGGTCTTTAATGTAGTCCCCGCTTCATAATACATGGCATTCTTTCCAAATGGATCGTACGACAGTATAAATATAATCGCAAGGTTCGGGAGTTTATCATAATCAGTTCCCGTACTCAGCAGCTGAACATCTATCAGATCACTGTAATACCTCACCCTCCCGTTTCTTCATCAAAGGCAATCTCCGTAAAAAGGAAATTATCGATGACATCCATTTCCTCCAGAGGTTTCATCTGCCTTGACTCTGCGCTCTGTACCGGTCGCTGCTTCTCTTTATTCAGTTTTTTGTTCATACTTCGTCTCCTTTCGTGGATGATCCGCAGGAGACGAATGTCTTTTACATTCCTCTTCCTGCTTCGTTGTAATAAGTTGGATTTAAAGCAGGAAATTTCAGAATGTAGGAATCTACATATATCAGATGCAGCCTCATAATAAAGGCGCCATAGAAATAACTGCTTCAATGAATATCGTAGCATTTACGATGATTGATTTCAACACCAAATTCTCTATAAATGAGTCATGAAAATGAGTCAGAAGAACCGTCCCTGTGACTTATGATCACTTATCACAGACTGCCATACTTTGATCTGTACTTTTCAAGCTCCGCCATTAAATCATCTGCTCTTTTTCGCTCGCGCTCGGTGTTGGCTCGCTCTTCCTTGCGTCCTTGTTCACGGCCTTCCTCACGGCCTTCTTCACGCAGGCCTTCTTCGTATGTTTTTTCATCAAATTCAGTAAGCATCTCTAACATAACCGCTGACCTCTCCTCTTCCAATACATCCACAAGAATACCATTTTCTATGCACCATTTTACTGCTTCATCTACTGCATCTTCAAGGGACATTGTAAGGCTGTTCGTCCTGATTCGGTCTATGAGAATACTGTAACCCCTCAGTGAATCACATGAATCCAGAAGTTCCGTATTCTTCCCAAGGTTGATATTATACACTGTTGCTGTGAATTCATAATCATTTCTGTCCGTCGGTGTCATAAACGCGTCCGACAGCCTCAGCTTGCTACATTCGGGATAATCATCCGTTCCGTTATAAAACACTATGTACTGGGGAGTTGGTATCTTTACGAGTGTTTTGTTGTATATTTTCGCTTTCTGTCTTTTCAGTATCTTGCTGTAAAGCTCCCCCATATACATGAATCCCCGGATAGGCATGTTCTGGTTTACAGTGCTTTGATGCTCGTAAATAGCTATGGTTCCGTTTATCAGATATGCCACATCATTTTTCATCCTGATGTAGATGGCATCCTCCAGGGTAATGATCTCCAGATCCGCCAGGCTCTTATGATCACTGCCGTTTATGGCATTATACAGATCCAGTGCATACCTCTTGTACTTTTCTTTCCCAAAAATGGTACAGAAAAGCCTGTCCTTGTGTTTAGGATTTATCCTGTACCAGATCCTCTTAAACCAGTTGTATTTCATTTTTCGTCTCCTTTCGTGGATGATCCGCAGGAGTCGAATGTCTTTTACATCCCTCTTCCTGCTTTGTTGAAATAAGTTGGATTTAAAGCAGGAAATTTCAGAATGTAGGAATCTTCATATATCAGATGCTGCCTCATAATAGAGGCGCCGTAGAAATAACTGCTCCAAGAAATATCGTAGCATTTACTACCGGTTTTTTCAATACATATGATCATTTTTCTGTCAATCTCATTTTGTCATTTCTTTTAGACAACGGAGAAGATATAAACAGGAAAAGATGACAGGG
The DNA here is from genome assembly GCA_947166195.1 of uncultured Lachnospiraceae bacterium. GTDB lineage: Bacteria > Bacillota > Clostridia > Lachnospirales > Lachnospiraceae > NK4A144. The sequence goes on along the minus strand of CAMVDF010000005.1, from coordinate 11,694 downwards.
GGACTGTCCCTCTGTCATCTTTTGAAAAAACACCCCCGGGATCGCTCCCGGGGGTGTGGGTATTACTATGAATTATGTCCATCGAAGATGTTTTCCAATCCCTATTACTCGTTCAGGATCAGGTTCTGGTTGGACTGAGGTACGATCTTGAACTTAACCGTTACAGATCCACCGTAAGGATATGCCTGATTAGCAGATACTGCAGGGTCTGCATTCTTCTTCATCGTTATTGTAGCAGTTGCTGTACCAACCTTAATATTGTTCTTGTACTTCACAACGAAGTTGCTTGAGGTGCTTATGCCGGCAGGGAATGGATATGTCACTCCACCATACGTAATACTTGTAATCGTAGGTGTGATACTGCTGCCTGTGTAGGTATAGCCCTTCTTTGATATATCATAACCTGCATCTGAAAGTGTAGCCTTAATCTTGCTCTTTGCTCCGTATACATTGAAGAATCCGGCATCAAGCTTATTAACAACTGTCTTGTGATCCTTCGAATCAACGAAGGTGAAACTTCCCTTAGAAGGAGCTGTTACATCAATATGAATTCCTTCACCACTTACAGTCTTGCCTATAGCCCAAGTATAATCAACCTTATTCTTCAGCTTGGTAACCTTTTCACCGGTTTCGTCAACCTGATAAAGAGTTACTACTGGCTTTGCACTCTTGTTGCCCTTAGGTTCAACAGCGTCTGTAATATCCGCCACCACTGCATCGGGCACCATAGCATCTGCATCATAAATCGCAATCTCCTCCACCTTCCTGTCAACGATGTTGAAAGGTACTGTAAAGGACTTCTTGAAATATGCCTTAGTATTCTTGTCTGCAGGAGTTACTACAGCCTTTGCCGAACCGGTCTTCTTATTATTCTTGTAGGTGACATTGAATTTGTATACTATCTGGTTTCCATCATAATCGGTATAATTACTCAATATCTCGATCTTGTCCTTCTTGCCATCTACCTTGGTTATCGGGTGATAGACAAAACCATCCTTGGATACAGTAGCTAAAGGATCTTCAAAAGCATTTCCACTTACTGCCATATACAAATCTGCTGTTGTACCGCCGATATTCGCCTGAACATCATTTGCAATAAACTTCACTGCAGAATCTTTCTTATCTGCATTCTTCAGGTTGATGACATCATACTTGTAGGAAAGCTTTACCTCTCCTCTGGTATCATCTGCCCAAAACTGTCCTGAAGGTCTAATGAATACATGATAAGTTTTATCAAGCTCTGTATTGGCAGGTACATATCCTACGCTGTAGACATTACTTCTTACAAGATCAGCGTTATATGTTGCTCCGTCATCAGTATAGTTATCACAATCTCTTGTCTGATAGCCGCTGCCACAGTTGTTATATCTGAATTTGTCCTTATATGCATCTATTGCTGCTTGTTCGTTACCGCCTTCTGCTACATTGACTTTCTTTGCAGTATTGCCCAAAGGTATCTTGCTGACTTCATCCGGTTTGAGCTTTTTGTTCTTAATGCTAACAGTTATAGCTGTAGGCTTTCCGGTATATACAAGCTTTTTGCCGTTATTAATCTTAAAGTCAGATGCCTTAACCTTTGTACCCTTGACTTCGATCTGGATATAATGTGTACCCATGATTTGGTTTGTATCCTGCAGCTTACCATTTGCTTCAAAAACTATTCTGTATATTCCGGCATCTTTAAACTTGAAGTTTTCAAGACCTCCAGCAGCTATAGCTGCCATAAAATCTTCATTATAAAGATCTGAAACATACTTATATTCTTTTCCGGTTTTTTTCAGAATTCCCTGTACATAGATTCCGGGTTTCTCATTTGCAATGGCATCAGTAAGCGAAAGAATCTCTATGGGTTTCTTAGTTTTCTTATCCTTTACAGTTACCTTAAAGTCTGCAACTGTATAAGGTGTTTTATTCCACTTCTTGCTCTTTGTCCACTTGAATGTCTGCTTGCTAAGAAGGTACGTCGTAGCTACATGGATTTGTTTTTCATAAGTACCCATGTAGTTATTCACTCCCTTGATCACAACCTGATAATCACCGGCCGGAATCCTCTTGAAGTTAGTCACAAGATCTTTCTTTACAACTGATACACCGTCAGAAGATAATGTAAGCTTGTAAATCTCCTTTACAAAATCTTTTGTATATGCAGCTTTCTTGGAATTAAACTTACCTTCTTTAAGGGTGTACTTCTTCACCCCCTTTTCATCTCCCTTTTTAGCCTTCTCATAATTTGAGTAAATATATTCATAGGGTTTCGGTGTGACTTTGAGTGTCTTGTTTGGAGCAAAGAATTCCGGTACTGCATCCCAGTTATCTTCATCCACATCTGTAGGCAGAATATCAAACAGTACTGTTACCTTCATCTTTGCATAATCACCCTTACCTTTGACTATGATCTGAGGTCTCTTGTTCTCAGGGAAGAGCTGCTTGAAGGTTGCATCTGCACCGTTCTTTCCACTTTCTGAACTGTCTCCGCTCACTGTCGGATCATATGCTACGGATGCATTCTTGTTGTTCTTGTAGGAAACTGTGTAATCCTTTTTGTACTCAAGATCGTGTCTATAGATATCTACTTCTTTTGATCCTGAATTCTTATCTAGGATTACACCATCTACTTTAGCAGATATCTTCTGCCACTCGTTGTAATAAGGATTCTTGGGGTCAAACTTATATCCGTCGTTTCCATCAACGTCAATGATCTCCAGCTGGTCATAGAGTACAAGATCCAGGTCATTTTCTTTATTTCCCTTGTATCCCTCGTCTTCAACAACATGGCTTGCCCCATCATACTCTACAGGAGTGATGGACTCTACCATAACGCTGGAATTATCACCCCTCTTGGTAGCTACTGCAGTAACTATCGCATAAACGATGTAATCTCCGGGATCTACATTGCTTGTATCATCAAAATCAAACTGGGTTTCATTTGTGAATTTAGTATCTCCTTCTTTTACACGCTGTGCATTCCATTGTGTGATCTTGTTATCTTTTCCGAGCACTCCGGCATCTTTTCCATCAGCGTTACCCCAGCTTACTGACTTATAAGTCGAAGGTTTAAGTGCGATTTTCTTTTTTCCAGCTATAGTGACGAGGTCTTTCTCTTCGACAACATTGCTCGATACATACTTCTTTCCGCCGTACTCAAGGACATACTTGATATAGTATCTTCCGATTACTTTATATTCAACCTGTCTGTCACTAAGAGTATAGTTTCTTGCAAAGTTCGTTGAAAGGCTTGAGTCATCAATATTGATATATGCCTTCTTGGTAGCTGCGCTAAACTTGCTGATCATTGATGTGTCAAGAGGAACATCAACACTGTAAGTTGAACCAAGAAGATCTGTGCCCTTAATATCATTTGCAAAAGGTGCTGCTGTGATACTGTAATCTGCGCCTACTGCTGTACCCTTGATCAGGTTTGTGCTGACTTTGGTAAGAAGATCCTCGCCCCTTACAGTCTTGAGAGCTTCACCTGTGTAGGAAAGCTTTACAGGTCTCTTTGCGATCTTTATAGGCAAAGCATTTGATGATACCTTCTGTCCTTTATATGTATCATCAAAATAGTATGCGTAGATCGTCTCATTTGCACTTATGGTCTTGATCGTTTCATCCGTAAGTGCTGTAGCTGCTGCAAGGTTATCTGATGTAGTCTTGTAAAGGAACAGTCTGTCATAATCTGCAGGCTGTTCATCTCCGGTCTTTGTTCCGCCAAGAGTGAAATATCCCTTGATCTGATTCTTTACATGGGCAACGGTCGTGCCGTAGTAAACAGGATCTGCATCTTCTTTAAGTTCGGCAACCACACCAAGGCCGCCCTTGTCAACTATTGTAAGAGTCTGCTCTGTGCTGTAATCAGACTTGTTCTTGTCTGCATAATAGTTTCCGTCTACCAGAGATCCCTGGCTTACGGTGATCTTGTAGCTTCCTGCAGCAAGTGCATTCCAGTCTGCCACCTCCTTGCCATCTGCAAGGATTATCTCTGTTCCGCCCAAAGTGGCTGTAGCGCCTGTTATCTGGCTGGTAACCTTCTTTGTAGGTGCTGCCACATTTCCTGACATCTGAGGAGTAACAACAACAGGCTCAACCTTTACGGGAGCAGGGATAACATTAAATGATACCCAATTGTCTGCAGGGGAAGCCATAGCTCCGTACTTTGCACCAGCTGATCCTGCCGTCGCAAATGATGCTTTAACGGCATACTCTCCGGGTGTAAGACTGCCAAGGCTGGTCTCAGCGCTACTCCAGTCAAAACTGTTGGTTCCGGGAGCAATTGCCGGATAAGCCTTCAGAGTAAGGGTACCTATCCTGAATCCGTCACCATCCACTACTGCAAGCACATCATCTGTATAGTCAGCCAACTCATCATCGTAGTGGTCCCCTATATTCTCTGTTACATGAATACCGGGTACTTCCTTTGCTGAAGGATAGTTAAATGTCCAACTGAAGAAGCTTGCATTAAGGGCATTTGTGTTTTGTGATTTATAGAATGCAAGTTCCTTATCGTAATCAAGGGTGGTTGCATCTCCGATGTAATTGGGTGATACTGCCCTTCCTGCTGCCTTGTTGATGGATATGGATGTCGCCTTCAGAATCGAGAACGATCCAACCGGCTTTAACTCTGAACGGAAGAGTCCATCGTAATCAACATTCGGCTTCCTGCGGGCATAAAGATAATATGTTTTGTCAGACTCAAGAGCCCCGCCGTTTGCAAGAGTATAGATGTTATCATAACCGGTGTCCTGCCATGTCCATCCAAGGGAATCCTTCTGGCTTACGGCTCCGTTTGTTGAAATGATAAATTCATAAGAAGCATTAAGTTGTCTCTGCTTTGATGTACCTCTGTTTACATTTACACCAGTGGCTGTCTGCTGTCCGTCTACGAGGCCTGCAGGATACTCATTTGCTGCACGCTCAGGGATCACGGCATAGGTGTATGTACTAGGTGTGGCTAAATTACCGATCAGTACCTTTCCACTGCCAAACTTAACAGAGATTCCGTCGATAGCGCTGTCGCTTACAGTAAGTTTATCTGAAGCATCAACTGTCTCAACGAATTCTTTTCCGTTTGAGCTTAATGTGAAAGGTGCTTCAAGTGTCTCATCGGTAAGACTGAGCTTTGTTGATGTAACATTTGCTGCATCTACGGCTACGATCTCAAGCTTTCCTCCGATCGTCGCAGCAGCGGGATCTGTTCCTTCTTCAACTATCGTATACTTGATATTCTCGCCGTTAGTGTTTTTTGCCACAAGAGCCTGAGCTGCGGTAGCTACATTACTGCTGATCGTAACTCCTGTCGCGATACCTTCATAAGAAGATTTTGCTGAAAACAGGGCCGTACCTGTTCCCGTAAGAGTTACAGGTGCAGCTCCATCAACACCGCCACCTACAACAAGTACAGCATCTTTTACGATATTGACTGAAATACTTTTAACACTCGGTAAAGATGTCTCGGGATACATGAAAACATTTCCGCTGAGAATGTTCACTGTGTAGATACCGGAATTGTCAGATGCCCCCTTCGACCATGTTGCATCTCCTACAGGCTCAAATGTCATTCCACTTACGGTACCGATCATGTTTTCAACATTAACAGTAACCTTTGCAGGCTTTGTTGCCACCCAGTCAGAATCAAATGATGTATCAGCTGTTCCGGGATTTCTTATCCATGCATAGTAATCACCGCTACCTTCAGTAGGAAGATATGTGGCAACTCCAGAACCATCAAGATTGCCCGTCTTTTCTGTCTCTCTTGTGGGAGCAGTTGATGACTTTGCAACATAGTACTCACCACCATTATCTCCTGTTATATTGATTCCAGCCGGATCTGCATCAAGGCTGTCATTTGCAGCTGTGGGAGCTGTTACCTTTGTCCAGTTAGGTGCAGTATTGTTCGAAACAACAACACCCTTTACAAAATAGTAATCATCTCCTGCTACAAGGTCACCAGAAAAAGCGCTTCCATCGGATGCCTTATAAACGCTAAGACCGTCATTTTTTACAATCTTTCCGGCTGCGTTGGATGCCTCATAACTTATAACGTCTGCAAGAGCTCCTGCAGTAACATACTTATAAAGCGTATAAGTTATATCGGATTCCATCACAAGTGATCCGGTAACAACCTTGTTGTCAACTATAGCTGCGCAACCGGTTAATATAAGAGTATCTCCAGCGCCATCACCATCAGCAACAACTCTAAGTGTTACTGCAGGATCAGTAGCTGTTATAGTCGTATCACCGGAAAGGGTCAGTACCCCTTCAGCGTATGTACCTGCCGCACTGCTGTCTGCTGCCCATCCTTCGGGCAAAGATCCCGTGATCGCTTCGGCTGCCTCTTCACCTTCAACAGGCGCAGACTCTTCAGCTGCAGGTTCTTCTGCAGGAGCTGCGGGCTCTTCTTCTTTTGTTTCTTCGGGAGTCTCCTCGTTGGAATCAACGGGAGCTTCTGCGACGGGTTCCTCTGCCGCGGGCTCTTCAACGGCTACGGGGTCCGCAACCTCATCTGCGAATGCGCTGACATTCATAGAGAATACCATAGCAAGCGCGAGAACCACCGACAGGATCTTTTTCCACTGTCTTTTTCTCATTTCACATATCATCCTTTCTTTGAAATTGTGTGCTCGTGTGTATATACCTTCTCCCCGAAACTCTCGTACGCTCCGGTTTCCATACCCTGAAGCCTTCGGGTTCGTACTCCCTGTCCGGTGATGAGGTGTGAGACTCATCTTTTCGGATACCTCCCGATCCTTCGTGTGAGTTAAGGACCGCTTGGTCAGCTCCCTGTCATGACCCTCCCGTGTGAAAGAAGGATCGTGCTTTCAGGCACAAAAACAGATAGTTACATACATACATTTGTAAAACTAATACAAAAGAGCAGAATTGTCAAGAAACAATTCTATCTTATTATTCGCATTCGCTTGAAAGATTTTGGGGACAGAACAAAAAAAGCCGGAAACCTTTCGGTCTCCGGCGGAAAATTTTCTCATCCCTTCATCGCTTCTGCGAGGGCTTTGAAATTCGCTTCATCTGACGGTTTTTTTGTGGAACGGATGGTGATCACGGGTTCTGCGATGGTTATGTTTTCCATGGCCTCGAGGTACTCCCTCATCTTTTTTGCAGCCATGGGCGCCCAGGAGCCGTTCTCGATGATGCCGACCTTGCGGTTTTTGAAATTTTTGATCTTCAAATGATGGAGGAGATCATTCATGGGCGGGAATATCTCCAGATCGTAGGTGCAGGCCGCAAGGATCATCCTGTCGTAAAAAAATGCCTGCTCAACCGCCTCGGACACATCCTCCTTTGTCAGATCCATGGTGACGACAGTTTCTCCGGCCGCCTCCAGCTCCTTCGCAAATTCAAGCACGGCCTTCTTTGTATTGCCGTGGATCGAGGCATAGGGCATGAAGATCCCTTTCCTGTCGGGTCTGTAACTGCTCCAGGTATCGTATTTATCGATAATAAATTCGATGTCGTCCCTGTGTACCGGACCGTGAAGCGGTGCGATCACCGATATATCAAGCCCCGATGCCTTTTTCAAAAGGGCCTGAACCGCTGCCCCGTGCTTTCCTACTATATTAAAATAATAATGGCCTGCATCAGCGATCCACTCCTCATCGTCCTGAAGCGCGCCGAAGGTCCCAAAGGCATCGGCTGAAAACAGCACCTTTTCCGTCTGCTCGTAGGCCACCATTACCTCGGGCCAGTGCACCATGGGTGCCATGACAAACTGCAGTGTGTGCTTTCCAAGGGAAAGTGTCTCCCCCTCATTTACAGCACGAAACCTCGATGTGAGGTCAGTCTCAAAAAACTGCGTGATAAGCCTTCCTGTCACCGCACTTCCGATGATCTCCATCTCTGGATACATGAGGGCAAGCTTTTCTATGTTTGCGGCATGATCGGGCTCCATGTGAAGCACCACAAGATAGTCCGGCTCCGTATCTCCCAGAATCTCCTTCAGATTTGCGAAGTAGCCTTCCGTGCCCCTTTTGTCCACGGTATCCATGATGGCAGTCTTTTCATCAAGGATCACATAGGAATTGTAGGATATTCCCTCCACGGGATACTGGCTTTCAAAGACCTCCAGCTCTTTGTCGTCAAAGCCGGCATACTTTATGCTGTCTGATATTTCCGTGCGTCTTTTCACCGTCTCGTTCATGTTCCTCCTATCTGCCTTTTTCACAGGCAATGTCACTACGCGCTTATCTTAATGATACCAGCCGTGAATAGCTGCTATGCTAAACCATGAGCCTACTGCATCAGTCTGGAATTTTCCACATCAAACCTTTCTCCAAAGAGCCTGTTTACAGCTGAGAATACCGCACGCACCGAAGCCCTCGTGATATTTGAACTCACGCCGACACCGTAGGTGATCTTATTATCCTCGGGAGAGAGCATGTGGATATACGCTGCCGCCTGGGCGTTTGAACCGCCGGTGAGCGCATGCTCCTCATAATCAATGACCTTGACATTGATCCCAAGCTCGTGGGAAAGCCCGCGTCCCACCGCATCGATGGGTCCGTTGCCCACAGCCTCAAATTCCTTTGTCATGCCATGATCCGTATAGGTGACCTTCACCTCGGTATCAAACTCGGAGGTATCCGCTCCGTCGGACAGATCGATGACGGAGATCTTTCTGAAGTGGATGGGCTCCTTCTTTTCGAGGTAGTTTTCCCTGAAAAGCTCCATGACCTGATCGGGCGCCACCTCACCCTGCTTTTCGGATACTTTCTGGACCACATCCGCAAATTCCCTGTGCATGCCCTTTGGCAGTTTGAAGCCGAAGTAGCTGTCCATAATAAAAGCGACACCGCCCTTTCCCGACTGGGAATTGATCCTGACAATGGGCTCGTATTCACGGCCGATGTCGGCGGGATCGATGGGAAGATAGGGTACCTCCCAGTAATCCTTGCCCGATTCCTTTAACGCGCTGACACCCTTGCTGATGGCATCCTGATGGGATCCGGAAAACGCGGTAAATACAAGCTTTCCGGCATAGGGGTGTCTGGGATCTATCTTCATCTTGGTGCATTTTTCATATACTTCTATGAGCTCGTTCACATCGGAGATGTCAAGCTTCGGATCTATGCCCTGGGAAAACATGTTGTAGGCTATGTTCAGTATGTCCACATTTCCGGTCCTCTCGCCGTTTCCGAAAAGGGTTCCCTCCACCCTGTCGGCTCCCGCAAGGAGAGCAAGCTCAGCCGTTGCAACTCCGGTACCGCGGTCATTGTGGGGATGAATACTCAGGACCACATTTTCCCTTTTTGCAAGATGGGCATCGGACCACTCTATCCTGTCGGCAAATACATTGGGGGTGGTCATCTCCACCGTTGATGGCAGATTTATGATGATCTTTTCATCGCCCTTCGGGTCCCACTCATCGATAACCGCGTTGCAGACCTCTATGGCATAGTCCGGCTCCGTGCCGGTGTAGCTTTCGGGAGAATACTCCAGGATGATCTTTCCCGGAAATTTTGCCGCCCTTTCCTTGACCATGCGGGTTCCATCCACGGCAAGCTGAAGTATCTCCTCCTTGTTTTTGTGAAATACCACCTCCCTCTGGAGGGTCGAGGTGGAATTGTAGATATGGACTATTGCCGTTTTGATCCCTTCTATGGATTCAAAGGTGCGGTCGATCAGCTCCTGCCTGCACTGGGTCAGAACCTGGATCACCACATCATCGGGGATGAGATCCTGTTTCACCAGCTCGCGCAGAAAATCAAATTCGATCTGGGAGGCAGAGGGAAAACCTATCTCTATCTCCTTGAAGCCGATCTTTGTGAGAAGCTTGAACATCTCTATCTTTTCCGAAACCACCATGGGTTCTACCAGAGCCTGGTTGCCGTCCCTCAGATCCACGCTGCACCATACGGGTGCCTTTTCGATCTGGCGGTCCGGCCACTTCCTCTCCGGATAATCCATGACGGGATTTTTTCTGTAACGCTTGTAGTTGAGCATTTTTGGTCCTCCTTGGAAAAATAAACCTCCCCGCATCTGCGGAGAGGTAAAGAAAAGTACAGGTTTTCTATTCGCCCAGTCCGTTTTCGACTGCGGCTACAAGGGATGCAAGGGCTTCCTCCTCGTCCTCGCCTTCGCAGACGAACTCGATCTCATCTCCGCATTTCACGCATGCTCCGAGTACGCTCAGCACACTCTTTGCATTGGCAGTATTGTCCTTGAACCTGAAGGTTATGAGGGACTTGAACTGCATTGCCTCCTTGCATAGGATGCCGGCGGGACGCAGGTGCAGGCCTGTTGGGTTTTTGATCACTATCTTCTGACTAACCATTTTAAAGTAACCTCTAAGAAATCATTCAAGTAATTATACTACTATCTCTGTATTAATTCAAGTTTCCGTATTTTCCTCCGCGGTATCAGGAGGAGCTGCCTCTCCTTTGTGCAGGACCACTTTCACGGGACTTTGCACGGTACCGCCGTAGATCCCCTCCGGATAGGTGAAGTTCACGGTGGCGTCATACACACCCTCTGTCCATTCCGTAAGACCCTGTGCCAGAGCAACCTCGTGCAGATCCACCTTTCCGGTGATCATGGCAGGATTGATGCCTGCAAGAGTATTTGCCAGACCCTTTATCGATGTCACCACATTATCCCCGGATCCGGTCACATAGGCCGTCATGCCCTCGGGAATGTTTTCGATCGTGATATTGGATACCGGCACTTCCACATTGATCTCGCTCAAAGGCTGGATCTCCACGGCCACATCGGAAACCGACTTGTCGAAATCGACTGAGGCTATGCTGATCCCGCCCGGCAGATATCTTTTGATGTCTATCTTTGCGTTCACATTGCTGTCAGCGCCCGTTATGTCGATCGCCGTGCCGGGTACATCGATATAATCAACTGCTGAAAGATCTCCGGAAGCTCCGGTAATGTTTATATTATCCACCGAGGCTATGATGTTGCCTGTTGCTGCAAAACCGTCTGCCGGTATGCCGGTATAACCGTAGGATACGGGCACGTTCTTGTTTGCCCAGATGGCAACGCTGACCGATGAATCCGTCCTTGAAAGCTCCAGGTCTCCCGTATCCACTGCATCACCCGAGTCATCATAGAATTCTATCTTTGACTCCGTGCGGATATCCCTCGTCATCCCCTGTACAGAAACCTTTATGACTGCCCTGTCTATGGAATTTACCACGGATTCCGGTCCTGCCACATTGACGATATTGTTGTTTACGACCACGGTTCCAACGGAGTATCCGTCGGGAACCTCTCCCGTGATCTCGGCCTCTATGCCGAACTGCTTTTCTCCCAGATCCTCCACCGTCACCCTGGCGTAGGTGGCACGGGGAGTGATGCTCGTGATCTTGTCTGCGTAACGGTTGGCCCTGACGGTGATGGGAACCCTTCCGTCCGCATAGTCCTCAAGATCTATGGAAGCGGTGAAATTGTCCCTTGAAAGCCGGTTCAGGATGGCTCTCTCCGCACGCACGCTGATGCTCACCGTCTTGCTCGAATCATCAACCTCGTAGGCCTTGCCTTCCTTTTCCATGAAGGCAGCGTTTTCCACATTCACCGGGATACCCACAAATACCTGGGTCCTCAGAGGATTGTCTATTCCGACGACAACTATCCAGATGAGGAGTCCTGCCAAAAGGGAGATGATCTTCAGGCCCAGGTTGTTTACCAGTTTTTTTGAAAGACCGGTCAGAAAGTTCATGCCTTGGACCTCCCTTT
>CAMVDF010000004.1 GCA_947166195.1 uncultured Lachnospiraceae bacterium | reverse complement strand
AGAGCACCTGACTCTTAATCAGGGTGTCCAGGGTTCGAGTCCCTGGAGGCGCACTAAAGAAGCATCGGTTCCGCAAAAGACGGAGTTGATGCTTTTCTTTCAAAAAGGTTTATTAAATTACGAGGTGTGGCTCAGTTTGGTAGAGCGCCACGTTCGGGACGTGGAGGCCGCAAGTTCGAATCTTGTCACCTCGACTGTAAAAAGGACATCCGGTGGATGTCTTTTTTTTATCTTGTTTACCCTATCGGTTGCATCACACAGGCATAGATTCTATAATCTTTTATTATGGAAACAGCAGATAATACAGGAAAGACCACCCGTCTGGGGTATTTTGACATAGCCAAGGGGATAGGCATCATCCTCGTTGTAATAGCGCATATAGAATATGTGGATCTCGGCATCAGGAACTATATAGTATCCTTTCATATGCCGCTGTTTTTTGTGGTGTCCGGTATGCTTTCGGCTCACATAAACGAATTTGGAAGACCGGCAAAAACGGTCATATTAAAAAAACTGAAAAGGATCATGCTGCCTTATCTCGTTTTTTCTGTTCTTTTCCCGGTGATAGACATTGTCTATTTTTACATCACGGGAAACGGAGATCCCTTCGGAACCCTGAGGCAGAATATTTATGACAGCCTGGTGCTCTACGGATATTCGGTGCTCTGGTTTCTGCCTACGGCCTTTTTTGGAGACATGTTTTTCTTTTTTGTGATGAAGGCGGCATCAAAGATCGCGGAAAAATATGCTTCTGTCATCACATTTTTGGTAACGCTTGGAATATCACTTATCATGTGTTTCCTTTTCGGACATACGGGGGATCATTTCATCGTCGCCATGGTCAGGTTCTTTCCGGCGTCCTGTCTGGTATCTGCGGGAAATCTTTTGTATATCCTCGTCGAAAAAATGAGATCAAGGAAGGTATTGGCGGCAGCGGCGGGGGTGTTCCTTCTGGTTTTACTGGTTCTGATCCATGGCTTTAACGGAACTGTTGACATGCACTTCGGGGTGTACGGAAAGCCGGTCCTGTATTTTATTAACGCACTCATCGGAAGTCTTGGAGTGATACTCATTTCCGCAGCGATTGATGTTACGGGACAGGGGGACGGTTTGGGACAGGGGGACGGTTCTCTGTTTTGGTTTCTCACGAAACAGAGAACCGTCCCCCTGTCCCAGACCGTCCCCCTGTCCCGCTCCGTTGCATTTTACGGGAGAAATTCTCTTTTTGTGATGATCACGCACATCAACTTCTATATCCTGTACTGTGCGGAGGTACTGTCATTCAGGATCACTGAGTATATCCCCAGGGCAAAGAATATCGTATTCAATCTCATGACCGTGGTTTTTGTGCTGGCGGCGGAATTCGTATTGATAAAAATATATGAAATAGGTAAAATGAAAACGGTGTCATTAATCAGAAAAACAGGTAAACAACAATGAAATTTGACAAAAGCTGGCTTGAAAAAAAGTGGGTGGCATATACGATAGCGACATGCAGTGCAGTATTGCTTTTTGTTCTGCTGATGAATGTCCCCATACTGATCAGTTATGTTCAGGTGGGCATAGGATATCTGAAACCCGTGATAGGAGCTGTGATCATCGCGTATCTGCTCAATCCGATCCTGGCTTTTTTTGAGAGGACTATTTTTTCAGGGATCAGATCAGACAAGCTCAAAAGGTCATTGGGAGTTTTTTTGACGGCATTGGCGGTCATAGCCCTGTTCACACTGCTTCTCGTCGCCATTATACCGCAGATCATCGGCAACATAGTTCTTTTTGCAAACAACTTTGGAAGCTATGCGAACTCTCTCTTAAAGATGCTCGGCCAGTTCAGGCAGACCGCGGCAAAGTTCAATATAGACATTTCAAACTTCACAAATGTCGGTGATAACATCATCAAATTTATGACCCAGAATATCCCCAAAAATGTGGGAAGCATCATAAATACTTCCATGAACATCGGAAAGGGTGTTTTCAACGGGATCGTTGCTTTTATCATCGCGATCTATCTTCTTTTGGACAAGGAGAGGATGATAAAGGGAGGAAAGCATCTTTTGAGGCTCGTATTACCCGACAGGAGATATGCGGAGTCGGCCCTGTTTTGGAAAAGATGCAACAAGATCCTTTTAAGCTACGTCGGAGGAGAACTGCTTGACTCGCTGATAGTCGGAGCGGCAAATTTTCTTTTTATGACAGTGACGGGGATGAATTACAAGATCCTGGTTTCGGTGGTGGTGGGGCTTACGAATCTCGCGCCCACATTCGGACCCATAGTGGGAGCACTCATAGGATCCTTCATCCTTCTTTTTGCAAATCCGTGGGATGCCCTGCTTTTCCTGATATTTACCGTGATCATACAAACGGTTGACGGCTATATTTTGAAGCCCAAGCTTTTTGGAACATCTCTGGGGGTGTCATCTCTGTGGATATTGATAGCGATCATCCTCTTTGGAAAGATCTTCGGATTCATGGGTATCCTTTTGGCCATACCTCTTGCGGCGATCTGCGATTTCATCTACGAGGACTGGATCCTGAAAAAACTTGAAAAGAGAAAGGCGGCAAAGAGGGCTGCGCGCCTTGCGGAAAAAAATGACAGAAATATTTGAAACACATGCGCATTATGATGATGCACGCTTTGATACAGACAGAGAGGAAGTTCTGAAAAAAACACTTCCCGAAGCCGGCATCCGGTACGTGGTAAATATAGCCGCGGACATGGATTCTGTCAGGAGTACGGATGAGCTTTCAAAAAAGTACGATTATATCTATGGTGCTTTGGGAATTCATCCCGAGGCTGTGGAGGAGCTTTGTGAGGATGATATCTCCATAATAAAAGAGCGGGTCCTTTCAAACAAAAAGATAAGGGCGATAGGAGAAGCAGGTTTTGATCTTCAGGAGGGATATCCCGAAAAAGACCTTCAGGAAAAATGGTTCAGAAGGCAGATCGCTCTTTCAAAAGAACTTGACCTGCCGATAGTGGTCCACAGCAGGGAGGCTGCAATGGACACATACAGGGTATTAAAGGATGAATATGACAGCTGCACGGACAGGAGGAACGGTATCGTGCACTGTTTTTCTTATGCTCCCGAGGAGGCCCGGAAATATACGGACCTTGGTTTTGTCATAGGGGTCGGTGGGGTCGTCACCTTCAAAAACGGAAAGAAACTGAAAAGCGTGGTGGAGGAGATACCTCTTGAAAAGATAGTGCTTGAAACGGATAGCCCTTACCTGGCACCTGTGCCGTTTCGCGGGGAGAGAAACACCTCCGCCAACCTGAAATATATTGCAGGGGAGATAGCGGGGATAAAGGGCATTTCCTTTGAAGAGGTGTGTCGTGTAACCCTTGAAAATGCAAAGCTTTTGTACGGGATACGATAGAAATGGCAAATCTGGGAAATCCGTCCGCTACAGGCGCGGTACTTGAAAAATTCGGGATAAGGGCGCAAAAAAAATACGGACAGAATTTTCTGATCGATCAGAACATCCTCGAAAAAATAGCACAGATATCGCAGATCGGAAAAGAAGACCTGGTACTTGAGATAGGCCCGGGGCTTGGAGCCCTCACCCAGATCCTGTGCGAAAAGGCAGGGAAAGTGATAGCGGTCGAGATAGACAGAAAGCTGATCCCCGTACTTGAGGAAACTCTTTCCGGGTATGATAACCTGACGCTGATAAACGGAGACATATTAAAGTGTGACCTGAAAGAACTCCTGGAGGAAGGAGACAGATACGGCAGCGTGAAGGTTGTGGCAAATCTTCCCTATTACATTACCACCCCGGTGCTGATGTATATCCTTGAGTCGGGATATCCTTTTGAATGCGTGACGGTGATGATACAAAAGGAAGTAGCCGACCGCATCAAAGCCGGACCTTCAACAAAAGATTACGGATCTCTTTCTCTGGCGGTTCAGTACTATTCAGAGCCGGTTGTGGCCCTGCAGGTGGGACCGTCCTGTTTCATCCCGAGACCGAATGTGGGCTCTGTTGTTCTGAAGCTTGAGATATACAGGGAAAAGCCGGTCACGGCAAAGGAAGAGAAGCTCCTTTTCAGGCTCATCAGGGGTTCCTTTAATCAAAGGAGAAAGACTCTGGTAAACGGTCTGAAAAACTACGCAGGGCTTGATCTTTCAAAAGAACAGATAGAAGTAGCCATAGAAAAACTGGGAAAAAAGCCTTCGGTGAGAGGTGAGGAACTGACTCTTTCGGAGTTTGCACGGCTTGCAGATATTTTGACAGAAGAATTCGCCTATGCTACACTAAAAAAGTATGACTAAAATCAAGTAAGTGTGCTTAAATATATATGAAAATATGGTGCAGGAACTGCACCATGGAGGAAGTTTTGGATAAGTATGAGAGAAAGGTGCGCGTCAATCAGATCCTTTCACTGACAGACAGGGAGGAGTTTGGCGAAGCACTTGAGATAGCAGATACCATAGACTGGCGGACGGAAAAGAGTGTACGTACACTCAGGATGGTCAGTGAAGTATACAAGATAAACAGACGCTACGGCGATGCGTTTAATGTTCTCGGCATCGCATATGACAGGGATCCGGATGATCCGATCAAGAGAAAGATAGTCTACGACCTGTGTGAGATAGCGATAAAGCTTGACCAGTATGCATATGCGATCAAGTATCTGAAGGAGTTTGTGAGGCTTTCGCCCAATGATCCGGGAAAGTACATCCTTCACTACAAGATACTGAAAGCCACCGGCGCGGATTATTCCGAGATGATAGAGACCCTGGAGGAGTTCAAAAAGAATTATTTCGGAGATTTCCTCGAAAGATGGGCATACGAACTGGCATTTCTTTATTATCAGACAGGACAGTCACAAAAGTGCATCAACGCCTGTGACGAGATAATACTCTGGTTCTTCAAGGGACCCTATGTGGAAAAGGCAAAGGAGCTGAAAGCGTCCTTTATTTCGGAGTCCGATCTGTCACAGGGTCCGGCGGGCGCAGGTTATGCCGGTCAGACACAGGGTGCGGGTATGTATGGAAATGACCCGTATTACGGAACGGACGGATATCAGGCAGGAAACGATGCCTATGCGGACGGGTATGGCACACAGTCTTACGATCCTGCGATGCAGCAGAGCACGGACCCTGCAATGCAGCAGGGTGTGATCCAGGATCAGCCCCGCTCCGAGGGGATGTCCATAGAGGTCAGAAATGTCTATGCCTCAAACGAACCGACCATCAGGATGCCGGACAGACAGCTTGAAGAACAGCTTGCTGTTACAGCCGAAACTGCCCAGGCACCGGATGAGATTTCCATAAATGTGGACAAATACAGCACCATCAATCTTCAGGAAGAACTCAAAGCCAATATAGACGAACTTGAGGAAAAGACCGGTGAGGTAATGACGCAGCCCGAGCAGAGCATACCGGAACCCGATGTGGGAATGACGGAGATCTTTAATGAAAATGATGCGTATGCAAAGCCCGGTGTAGAGGATCTTGAAAGGGCTCCGGAAGTCAGAGACGTTCCGGTTTACAGACAGGAAAGATCGTCAGAGACTCTGTATCACACCGAGGAGACCATGAAGCCGACAGTCATCAAAAAGACCGAGTTTGGCGAAAGCCTTCCCAGGATGCCTCAGCAGTACAGGAATCTGCTCAAAGAGGATTATGACGGTCAGATGAATATGAATGTTCCCGATGAGCCTGCCCAGATCGAAAAGCAGATCACCGGGCAGATGGATCTGGCCACCGTGCTTGCTCAGTGGGAGGAAGTCAGGGCGCAGAGCAAACGCCGTTTTGAGACACTGACTCCCATGCAGGTTACGAGAAACGAATCGGAAAGAGCCGGAAAAACTGCGGATGAGGGCTCACCAAAGCCTGAAAGAGCAGAAAGGACAGAAAGGCCGGAGAGACCTCCCAGACCTGAAAGACCTGACAGAAAAGAAAAGAGGGCGGAAAAAGAAGTCGTCCGAAGACCGGAAAAGAAGTCTGAACCGGAAAAGGAAGTCAGGGAAGAAAAGATAGTCGAAAAGACGGATTTCACCGATGATGAGAGACAGATATTTGCTCCCTTCATTTCCATGGGAGGGATGCAGGACAGACTGCTGAAAGCCCTTTCCCGTGTTTCCATGACAGGCAGCAGAGGCAATGTGGTTGTCGCAGGAAATGAAGAAACTCTCAGGATGGCCATGGCCCAGTCTCTTGCAAGGGATCAGCAGCAGAAGAACTCCTATATGGGGATCAAAGTTGCAAAGATAGATGCGGATGTGTTTAACACAAAGGATATAGAAAGATCCCTGAAGGCTCTCGACGGAAATGTACTCGTAGTGGAAAAGGCAGGCAGGCTTTCCAGACAGACCACTGCAAAACTTGTGGAAACCCTGTCATCGGAGGGACTTTCGCTCCTCGTGATCCTTGAGGATGAAAAAAATGCGCTTCGTACCCTGCCCTGGGATGATGAGGGCTTCAACAGAGTCTTCAGCGTGGCTATCGAGATACCGACATTTTCGAACAATGATCTGGTACAGCATGCAAAAGACTATGCAAGAGCCCAGGAGTATCGGATAGATGAGATGGCCATACTTGCTCTTTACAGCAGGATCGATGAAAAGCAGACAGTGGATCATCAGGTGACAGCAGCCGAGGTTGAGGCTATTGTCGATGAAGCGATAAAAAACGTGAACAAAAAGAACATGTCACATCTCATGGATGTGCTCTTTGCAAAAAGGTACAATGAAGATGATCTGATCATTATCAGAGAAAAGGATTTTGAAAAGAGATGAAGATGACAAAAAACGAAAAGACACCCGTGATACAGAAAATCGAGATCAGCCAGATGGATGCCTATCTTTTCGGTAACGGCAGGAATTACGAGATCTACAAAAAGCTTGGAGCTCATCCTTCCTGTGAGAACGGCGAGAACGGATATTTCTTTGCGGTATGGGCACCGAATGCGAAGTATGTCAGCCTTGTCGGAGACATAAACGAATGGAGACCCGATGCAAATCCCATGACGAGGATGGAGGACATCGGGATATGGACATGTTTCGTTCCCGGGATCGGAGAGGGGAGCCTTTACAAGTATTACATAGTATCCGAAAACGGCAGTGTCCTCTACAAGGCAGATCCATATGCATCATACGCGGAGGTGAGACCCGGGACGGCTTCGAGGACATATGACCTGTCACACTTCAAGTGGACTGATTCAAAATGGATGAAACGCAGGGAAGGGCTTGATATGAACAAACAGCCCATGGCCATTTATGAGGTTCATCCCGGTTCCTGGATGAGACATCCCACAAAGGAGAATGACGGGTTTTATTCCTATCGTGAGTTCACCGACAGGATAGTGGAATATCTCAAGGAGATGCCCTATACCCATGTTGAACTCATGGGTATGTCCGAGTATCCCTTTGACGGATCCTGGGGTTATCAGGTCACGGGCTACTATGCTCCGACTTCCAGATACGGATGTCCCGATGACTTCAGATACATGATCAATAAATTCCATGAAAACGGCATAGGAGTGATCCTTGACTGGGTTCCCGCCCATTTCCCCAGAGATGCGCACGGACTGGCCATGTTTGACGGATCTCCGCTTTACGAATATGCAGACCCCAAAAAAGGAGAGCATCCCGACTGGGGCACAAAGATCTTTGATTATGGAAAGAATGAGGTCAAGAATTTCCTCATAGCAAACGCCAATTACTGGATGAGGGAATTTCATATTGACGGCCTTCGTGTTGATGCTGTCGCTTCGATGCTCTACCTTGACTACGGCAAGCAGAGCGGGCAGTGGGTGGCCAACAAGTACGGGGGTAATAAAAACCTGGAGGCCATTGAATTTTTCAAGCATCTGAATTCCGAGGTGCTGGGTGCCTTCCCCGGAACCGTGATGATAGCCGAGGAGTCAACAGCCTGGCCAAAGGTCACCGGAAAGCCTGAAGATGACGGACTGGGATTTTCCTTCAAATGGAATATGGGATGGATGCATGATTTCTGTGATTATATGAAGCTGGATCCCTATTTCAGAAAGGACAATCATTACAAGATGACCTTTGCCATGAGTTATAATTCCTCGGAGAATTATATCCTGGTGCTCAGCCATGATGAGGTTGTCCATCTGAAATGTTCCATGCTGATGAAGATGCCCGGATTCAAGGTTGACAAATTTGCAAATCTGAGAGCGGGCTATGCCTTCATGTTCGGCCACTGCGGCAAGAAACTCCTTTTCATGGGACAGGAGTTTGCCCAGGAAAGAGAATGGAGCGAGGAGAGAGAACTTGACTGGTACTGTCTCGAGGATCCTCTCCATGCGGGAATGAAGCTTTTTGTTTCGGATCTGCTCAAGCTCTACAGGAAATACAGTGCTCTGTGGGAGTTTGACAATTCAAATGACGGCTTTGAGTGGATCAATGCCGATGATACCGAAAAAAGTCTGTATTCGTTCATCAGGATGAATTCCACGGGAAAGGACAGTCTCGTGTTTGTGGTGAACTTCACCCCGATGAAGAGGAGTGATTACAGGGTCGGAGTTCCAAAGATGGGCAAGTATACGCTGCTGCTCAACAGTGATGAAAAGAAATACGGCGGAACGGGCACCGAGATCGAAACGGTCTTGAAAGCGGAGGATACCGCCTGGGACAGTCAGCCGTATTCCGTTGGATTCACACTGCCGCCCTTCGGAGCAGTGGTGCTGAAATTCTGATCATAGTGTAATAAAAATATTGACAAAGGTACGGGCATCTTCATATGTATTTTGTTCACGGCTCGTCCAGTTCTAAGCTCATCCGTCGTCTGATATACAAAACCGTCTCCGCCACAGACCTGCACAAAAAGCGTGCAGGTTGTGTACTCGACGGTTTATCAGCCTAGGATTCGCTAAGAACTGACGGCTTATTGTTCACAAAATATATATGAAGATGCCCTCATACTCTTTAAAAATTTAATTTATCAGTCGATATACTCTATACATCGAAGGAATTTCATGATCATAATTTCATGTGAAAAGAAGATCAGGACAGTGATTTCGTGAAAAGGATTTCATGAAAAAGTGTATCGGCACGGACGCCGCCGGAGCAGGACATCCATTCTGCTCACTTCCATGGAGGCGTTATGAAGATCGATTTTTCCCAGACAGATATCAAAAAAGAAGAAATGATCCCCAGGGTTTCGGGATCCGGCAGACAGGATCATCTGAGTGCATCAGAGGTTCAGGCCGGCGGAGTTTTCACCGAGATTGGAAAGAATGCCCTGGACAATATCCATGCCTACAGCAAAAAACGCAGAACGGCAGCGGACGAGCTTTCAAAAGCTGAAAACTATGATGAAAAGGTACAAAAGAACTTCATGGCGGTCATGGCCAATACCATGTCCGGCAAAGATTTTAAGGAAATGGTGGAAAACGGCTATGCACCCGGACAGATGGCATCAGGTGACGCCGTCAATTCCCTGGACCGCATGAAGGTAAAGCTTGCCGAGGCGGGATTGGATGTTGCAGGTTATACGGATACCGTATCATCTGCAAAGGTTGAGCAGATCACCGGCTCCGTTTCCCGTGCAGCAAAGATAACATCCGACGTCCCAAAGACAGGCATGGATGTAAAAGAGATCAGTGAAAGAGAAATAAAGCCGGCTGTTTTGGATGAAAAAGAGATCGCAAAGGAGCTGAAAGGTGCAGATCTCCCGGCAACGGATGAGAATATCAGGGATATCAGGGAAGCTTTTGAGATCGCAGCCCTTTTGAAGCCCCCGACAGATGCATCCATAGGATATATGGTTGAAAACAGCCTTGAGCCCACGATAGCAAATGTCTATGAGGCACAGTATTCGACGGGAAGTACGGGATCGGCAAGACATGCCGGATATTTCTATGACGGGGATCTGCCCTATCTTGCTGCGGCAGGAAACGGTATTGCTCAGACCGGAGATGACTCCATAAACGGACAGATAAAAGAGGTGATAGAGGATGCGGGATTTGAGGCGGATGAAGAGACTCTGAAGGATGCGGAGCACCTGGTTGAAAGCGGGATTCCCCTCACAAAGGATACGATCCGTTTGTTTGAGGACATCAAGGCCATAGACCTGAATCCCGACATCAGGGAGATGACCCGTGCCATCGCAGAGGGAAAAAGGCCGAAGGATGCGTATCTTTACAGAGAATACAGAAATGTGAAGGCCGAAAGGATGCTCAGGGAAACAGAGCTGGCCATGACATCCGAAGCAAACAGAAAGCTTTTGAGATCGGATTTTTATATAGATACACAAAATCTGGAAAATGAGGTTGAGGCTCTGAAAAAAAATGAGAAGGCCATATTTGATCTTCTCGATGAAACGATCACAGCTGTAAGAGATATTGAAGCAGCTCCTGCAGTCCTCATCAGCGAGACGGCATTTTTCAGTTATGATAATACGAGATTTTTTGAGGGCTTTGCTGAGGGAGATACTCTCACGCTTTCATCGCTGCAAAGAGAGGGAAACATTCTCAGACAGAAATATGAGCGCGCAAACGAGACCTATGAGGCAGTCGGGACACAGGTGAGGAGCGATCTCGGTGACAGTATCAAAAAGGCCTTTGCAAACATCGATGATATGATGAAGGAAAACAGCCTGGAGATCAGCGATGAAAACCGCAGAGCTGTGAGGATCCTGGGCTACGGACGCATGGAGATAAATGAGGAAAACCTGGAAAAGGTCAGGGAGGCAGACGGAAAGGTAAATGATCTGATAAGGCTTCTGACCCCGAAAAACGCATTGAGGCTCATCAGGGAAAACATCAATCCTCTGCAGCAGGACATAGATGATCTTTTGCAGAAACTCGGTACCTACGAGGATGAGGAGGCATCCGGAGCGGAGGATTTTGCAAGACATCTGGTAAAGATCCGTGAGAAAGGAGCGATCACGGAGGATGAAGCAGCTTCATATATCGGGATCTACAGACTGGTCGACAAGATCGTCAAAAGCGACGGAGCAGCCATAGGTGCTCTTATTAACAGGGACTCGTCCCTGACCATGAAAAATCTCCTGACTTCCCTTCGGACTACCAGACGCGGGCATATGGACTATGTGATAGACAGTGAATTCGGCGGTGCCGAAAAGGTGGATGATGAGACGATCAGAGCGATCGATACACAGATAGAGACGGCATTTTCCCGGGATTATTACGAGGAGGAGGCAAAGAAATTTGCCGATGCCGCAAAGGAGGAGGAAAGGATATATCATCTCCTTCGCAGAAACAATATAGAAACATCTGCCGATAATATAAATGCGGCAGCTGAGCTTTTGAGCTCCGGAGCCGGATTTTTGAAAAAGCTTTTCGCGGGCGAAAAAGAGCGGGGAGGATCAAGACTCAGGGAAAGCCGCGACAGGATGATCGAAAAGATGGGAGACCCCGAAACCTTTTCCGAAGCCTACGACGAGATGATAAACGAAGAGATCATAGCGGCGTTTGAGGGCGAAAAGCTGGATCTGAGGATATTGAAAAACGAGCACAGGGTTACAGCCATACAGAAAACTCTGGCTGATTCCGAAAACTATCAGGTCCCGGTGGAGATAAACGGAGAATTAACTTCCATAAATCTTCAGATAAGGCATGGCGAAAAACGCGGAAATGTCGATATACTATTTGAGAGTGAAAGTCTGGGACGGGTATCTGCCTCGTTTACGCTCACAAAAACAGCCACCGAAGGAATGGTGGCCTGCAGCAAAAATGCGGGTCTTTCGTATATAAATGATAATAAGGACAGACTGATACAGGCGCTCTCGATAAATGAAAGAACGGTCACAATGGAAGTGATCAGGGCGGACAGGGCATCTTTTGAACCGCCTGTAAATGCCACGGATGGCGAAGCGATAGACACAGGTGAACTGTACCTTACAGCCAGGGCATTTATAGGAGGATTTATCTATGAAGATCAACAGTAATATCACGGCTTATACCACAAACAATGCGTATCTGAAAAATGAGAGACGGCTTTCGAACGCTTCAGAGCGTCTGTCAAGCGGTTTCAAGCTGAACAGGTCCGGCGATGATCCGGCAAACTATGCTATAGGAAGCAAGATGCGGGCGCAGCTGGAGGCACTTGACAAGGTAAAGACGAATGCGACCACCGGAATGTCAGTTGTGGAGACAGCGGAATCTGCCATATCCGAGATCCAGTCCATGATCACCAGGATGAGCGAGCTGGCCGTCAAGGCGGCAAACGGAACCATGTCATCTTCAGACAGGCTCATGGTCCAGGAAGAGGTTGACCAGTTAAAGAAGGAGATCACCCGCATCGGCGAAACATCCGAGTTCAACAGCATGAATCTTTTGAACGGGGATTTTGAGAATAAGGGATACTGCAGAAATGTCGTAGGCATAGGAGTTGAGAACTATGCCGATGAAACAGCAAACGGCGTTTACGACATAGTTTTTTCGTATGAAAAAGGCTATTCACTTGACAGCTACA
Source organism: uncultured Lachnospiraceae bacterium (assembly GCA_947166195.1). GTDB lineage: Bacteria > Bacillota > Clostridia > Lachnospirales > Lachnospiraceae > NK4A144. The sequence continues at coordinate 22,199 of CAMVDF010000004.1, read as the reverse complement.
GCATCGGAGGAAGCGTTTATGATATATTTGAGACCGCTTTTCCGAAGGTATCCGATATCACATTATCCGGAACGGACTATTTATTTGATGTATCCTCCGAAACAACGGACGGAAGAACGATCTTTGAAAGCTTCACCGTCCCAAAGGCTACCATTGATGCTGCAGTGGCAGCGGGAAAACCTGTTAAAATGTATTCGACGATCGATCCAAACAAGGAACTGACTTTTGATTTTAGGACAAAGTACGATTACTCCATAGCAAATTCCTCTGTCGACAGGTCGGATGTGGGAATAAAAAAGGCAAGCGATCTGTTCGGTGAGACAGGTCAATACACCATAAATACCAGGACATGGAACGGAGTCGATCATGTTACCGTGACCTCAAAAAACGGAGCAGAGGTAACTTTTGAGATCGACAGGGAAAGGCTCCTGAATACGACTCCGGCTGAGATCACAGAGGATCCCGACACCGGAGAGGCAGTCTTTGCCCACACGATGGAGATAGACATTACCGGAAAAGGAGCAATGAGGCTTCAGGTAGGGACCGATGAAGGAGAGGTGCTTGCACTTTCGATACCCGAAATGAGCCTGTCAAAGCTCAGGATAGAGGATCTTGACATGAGCACCATGAGAGGAGCAACCCTCGGTATAGACCAGCTCAAGGATGCCCTTGCATACGTCAGCTCCGCACGTTCAAAACTTGGAGCATATGACAACCGTCTCGAAAACACGATATCCTTTGTAAATGCATCAAATGAGACCGTGTCAACTGCCTATTCGAGGATCCACGACACAGACATGGCAGAAGAGATGACGGAGTACACCAATCTCCAGGTTCTCACTCAGGCAGGCATGGCGATGCTCGCCCAGGCAAACGAATTCCCTCAGCAGGCTTTGCAGTTATTGCAATGAGCACTTAACGAAGACGAGTCGCAGACGAAGACAATATCGAAAAGGAGGATCTCACATGACCCCTGAAATGAAACAGGAATACACCAGAAGGATCACATCCGCAAATCGTACAGGTATAATAGTTATAACCTATGAGATCGCACTTGGATATCTTTCGGATTCCAGAGATGCCGCAAAAGAGGGAAATGACGGGGAATGCCGTACACAGCTGCGGAATGCCTCCAGATGTGTTGAGCAGCTGCTCTCGGTCCTCAATTTCGATTATGCTCTCTCCCTGTATCTGATGAGGATATACAATTATGTGCTCGAGTGTATCCGGAAGGTCTCCTACAGCCTGGATATCTCAGGACTCGAGGAACCCGAAAAGATACTGAAAAAGCTGAAATCCTCGTTTGAAGAGGTTGCAAAAACCGACAGTTCCGCTCCCATGATGAGCGGTGCAGACGAGGTCTATGACGGCCTGACCTACAATGCCAGAGGAAAGACCAATATAAACACTGTCAGGAGATGAAAGATCACCGGCGCTTCATCAAAGCATGAGGCGCCTTTATTAATTTTAAATAATAATATTTTAAGATTTTTCAGCACTATGCCAAATGCCATTTTGGTTGCTTATTGCTGATAATAGGTGTATAATCTCTAACGATAATGTTCAGTTACTAAGGCGGTCGCTAAATAGGATGAAAAAGTTTTTCAGCGGTGAAGGCGGATTTTTCGGCTTCATGGACAAGATAGCGAGTTTATTCTGGATCAATCTCCTGACGATCGTCTGCTGTATACCAGTCATCACTGCAGGTGCCGCGATCACGGCCTGCTATTATGTGACACTGAAGATGGTCAGGAACGAGGAAGGGTACCTGACAAAGAGTTTTTTCAGGTCCTTCAGGATGAATTTCAGGCAGAGTACCCTGATCTGGATCTTTGAGGCCGCGTTGGTGTTTATCTTTGTTGCAGACTTCTGGATCATAGCAACCGGATCTGCGGGAAAGGTTCCTCTTTCAAATGTAATACTTGTAGTAACGGGGATACTGTTTTTTCTGCTCGTGATGACTGCGACATATGTATTTCCGATACTTGCAAGATTTGACAACACTACGGTAAATACGATAAAAAATGCTTTTTTGTTGAGCATTGTGAATTTTCCGAAAACAGTGGCACTCATAGTCACAAATGCTCTTTTCCCTGCGCTTACTTACGCAGTTATAGCCACAGGAAAAGGCCTCTGGGTCATACCTGTCATATTGTGTTTTGGTGTGTCGGCGAGCGCATATCTGTGTTCAAGGATATTTGTGGTCATTTTTGACAGACTTGCTCCGGCACAGGATCTGCAGGATGAGGACGGCGGGAAAGCTGAAAAAACCGAAACAGAGGAAACAAGGGTATAGCAAAGATGAAGGATCTTTTCAAAAAGAAAGACAATAACAACAATTCCACATCCGTGAGCATTCTTCAGTGGGGAGTACCCGCCGTTGCATTGCTCATATTCATGATAGTTTCCCTCAACGGTGCAAATAAAGACATACGCAGCAGCGCTCTTACCGATACTTATAACGAGATGAGCAACTATGCCACGGAACTTGGAGACAAGTTCAGGCTTCAGCTGCGCGGGGTGCAGAGCACAGCCGATGCTCTTGCCGAGGCGGCGCGTCTCCAGAGAGGTGTAGCCAGCAAGGACTTTGCCCAGAAATATGTGGGTGATGCAGTATCAAATGTCCTTGTATACGGAGGAGCGGTCGTAGATACAAAGGGAGCCGGTTTTGACAGCCAGGGAAATCCCGTGGATGTGTCCGACAAACCCTTCTTTGAATCAATATCCGAATATGAAAGTTCCGGCATCGGAGATTTTTTTGCGGACGGACAGGACATCCTCATACCGGTCATTTCTCCCGTAGGAACTGAAAGACCTGAAGGATATGTGATCCTGTATGTAAATACCGATACATTTGATACTCTTCCCACCTCTTCAAAATTCAGCGGCAGGACCCAGTATCTGATCACCGATTCCACCGGACATATAGCACATGTCACGGGAGAAAAGATCCTGGAAGTGGATGAGAATGTGATTGACAATCCCAAATTGGCCCTCGGCGAGGAGACAACCGTTGTCAAGATGGAGAGGCATTTTGAAAACGGCAGGAGCGGGGTGGTTTCCTGTGTGATAAACAATGAGGACAGATATCTCGTATACAGGAGCATGAAATTCAACAATTGGTATGTCTGTGAGTTGGTGCTTGGACAGTATGTGAACGGACAGGTTGACAGATACGGAAAAGTCATGAAGAACCTGATCGTCAGGCTCATCCTGTCCATGGCGCTGTTCTTTATGATCATCATAGGCGTCAATGTGATATCAAAGCTTTTGTACAACAAGCAGAGCGAAGTCCTGAAGGGCAAGGCGGAGACAGATCTGCTCACCGGCCTCCTCAACAAAATCTCCACGGAAAAATACATCCAGGATTATCTCGAGGGAGAGGGCAAGGACAAACAGGGACTGTTCTTCCTGCTTGATATAGACAATTTCAAAAAGATCAATGACACCATGGGTCATGCATTTGGTGACGAAGTCCTGGCGACCCTGGGTGAAAAGATATCGACTGAGTTCAGGGCTACAGACATCTTTGGCCGTATCGGAGGAGATGAGTTTGTGGTGTTCCTGAAGGACATCAAGACAGATGAGGTCCGCGACAGGGAGGCGGCAAGAGTTGCCGATTTCTTCAAAAATTTCAAGGCCGGAGAATATGTCAAGTATTCGGCTACCGCAAGTATAGGTGCAGCTATGTATCCGAAGGACGGTACCAGCTTTGAATCACTCTACAAGGCAGCTGACCAGGCCGTTTACCAGTCAAAGAGGCATGGCAAGAACAGGCTCACCTTCTTTGACAGAAGCTTTGTGAACAGTGCCGGAGAGATACCGGCTTCCGGAAGAGATGAGGCTGCAGCCGAGGCAAAGGCTGTCGAGGTAAAGGCAGAGGAGACAAAGCCGGCAGAGTCGGCAGTTTCCGAAAACAGAGAAGAGGTCGCAAAGAAGCCTGCTGCAAGAAAGACTTCCACGACTGCCGCAAAGAAGACTTCAACCACGGCAGCAAAAAAGACAACCACGACGAAAAAGACGACAGCAAAAAAGACCGAAGAGGTGAAACCGGCAGAAGCAGCCGGAACAGCCGTGACCACTATCGATACAGAGGCTGTAAAGCCTGAGGAAACGAGCGGAGCAGCTGCAAAGAAGCCTGCGGCAAAGAAAACAACGACAGCGGCAAAGAAAACAACGACCGCAAAAAAGACGACAGTAAAGAAGACTTCAACCACGACTGCAAAAAAGACAACCACGACGAAAAAGACGACAGCAAAGAAGACCGAAGAGGTGAAACCGGCAGAAGCAGCAGAAACAGCGGAAGCAGCTGTGACCCCTGCTGATACAGAAGCAGCAAAGCCCGAGGAAAAGAGTGCTGCAGCTGCAAAGAAGCCTGCGGCAAAGAAGACAACGACAGCTGCAAAGAAGACCACAACCGCAAAAAAGACTACGACAAAAAAGACAGCTGCAAAGAAAACTGAAGAAGAGAAACCCGCAGAAGAAAAACTTTTAGAAGATAAGCCTGTAACGGAAAAGCCTGTAACGGAAAAGCCTGTAACGGAAAAGCCCGCTGCGGCAGATATCCCGGAGGAAAAGCCAAAGGATACGAAGCCTGCAGATACGATCCCTGCAGACATCAATCCGGAGGAAACAAAGGCGGAACCGGAGGACATACCGGATGATGATCTTCCCCACGGAACCCCCGGAAGCGGCTACACGGAATTCTGATGAAACCATGGCCCGGATAATAGTCAATGTTGACTAATATCCGGGTTTAATTTTGTCTATTTGTCATATGGAAAAAGAAATCCCGCTTTGCTATACTGATTTTTGCAGGTATTACTGTCAGGTCCCGCTTTGGGACCAAATGATAAAGATCAACAGGAGGAAAGTATGGCAGGTTTATCGTTAAAAAATGTATGCAAGGTTTATCCCAACGGATTTGAGGCCGTAAAGGATTTCAACCTTGAGATCCAGGACAAGGAATTCATCATCTTCGTAGGACCTTCCGGATGCGGAAAATCCACGACACTTCGTATGATAGCAGGTCTTGAGGAGATCTCTTCCGGAGAGCTCAAGATAGGCGACAAGGTAGTAAATGATGTCGAGCCCAAGGACAGAGATATTGCGATGGTCTTCCAGAACTACGCTCTTTATCCTCATATGTCGGTGTATGACAACATGGCCTTCGGTCTGAAGCTTCGCAAGGTTCCGAAGGATGAGATCGACAAAATGGTCAAGGAAGCAGCAAAGATCCTCGACCTCACGGCACTCCTTGACAGGAAGCCGAAGGCTCTCTCCGGTGGACAGAGGCAGCGTGTGGCGATGGGACGTGCGATCGTGCGTAACCCCAAGGTATTCCTCATGGACGAGCCTCTTTCAAACCTTGATGCAAAGCTTCGTGTTCAGATGAGAATAGAGATCGCAAAGCTTCACCAGAAGCTGGGAACGACCATCATCTATGTTACACATGACCAGACAGAGGCTATGACACTGGGTACCAGGATCGTTGTTATGAAGGACGGAGTGGTACAGCAGGTTGATACCCCTCAGAACCTCTATGAGAAACCCGGCAACCTCTTTGTTGCAGGCTTCATGGGATCACCGCAGATGAACTTCCTCGATGCAGTTGTTGAGGTAAACGGCGATAAGGCAAACCTCAAGGTTGCAGGACACAACATCCCGCTTCCTCCCGCAAAGTCAAAGAAGCTCATTGAGGGCGGCTATGACGGAAAAACCGTTACCTTCGGTATCCGTCCCGAGAATGTTTATGATTCGGAAATGACCATCAATACCCTTCCTCAGGAAGCAGTATTTGAGTCTACGATCAAGGTATACGAGCTCCTCGGAGCGGAAGTTTTCCTGTATTTCGATCTGGAAGAGTTCCCGATCACCGCTCGTGTAGATCCCAGAACCACAGCAAGACCCGGCGATACAGTCAAGTTTGCGATAGATGTTGAAAAGATCCACATCTTTGACAAAGAGACATCACTCACGATCACAAACTAAGACAGGATGTTTTCAAGCGGGCTCTTATGAGCCCGCTTTATTTTTTTGGTTTAGGAGGATTCATGGCCAGAGAAAAGCTTACAAAAAATGACGTTGAAAAGATAAAGGCAGAGATAGAGGACAGAAAGCTGAATGTCAGAAAACAGCTCATCAAAGAGGTCCAGGAAGCCAGAGCACAGGGAGATCTCAGTGAAAATTTCGAATACTATGCCGCAAAAAAGGCAAAGAATGAGAATGAAAGCCGCATCAACTATCTGGAGGGACTGCTGAGGACCGCGGAGATCATTTCGGATAAATCAAAAAAAGACGAGGTGGGGCTGAACAATACTGTCACCGTGTATTTTGAGGAGGATGATGAGGAGCAGACCTTCAAGATTGTCACATCCATCAGGGGAAATTCCATCAAGAACATGATCTCAAACGAATCACCCATCGGAAAAGCCATCATGGGGAAAAAGGTGGGAAGCCGCGTAAAGATAGCGGTAAATGACAAATACAGCTATCATGTCGTGATCAGAGATATAGACAAGACAACGGATGACAGCGAAGATACGATCAACAGGTTCTGATATGGTATTTCAGGATGCAGGCTCCCGCGGTGCAGAGTAACTGTCCAGAGCCTTCAATATCCCGTCCTTTGACAGAGATTTTATATTCCGGGCTGTTTCCTTCAGCCCGGATATTTTTTCGTTTTCACCTTCCTTTTGGTAGATATCCGCCAGAAGGGTATAGTTCTTTTTGACATCGCTTCCTATGCCGATACCATATTCCAAAAGCTGCCTGGCTTCGGCTTCATGGCCTTCCTTCAGGTAATCCTCGGCAAGTCTTGAAACATTCTGTACCAGTCTCGTATAGTTCATATCACAGGACTGCAGGAAATAGATATTCGGTGCACCGTAGGTGAGCTTCAGCTCGGTATTTGACACACCCGTGAAATTCAGGATTTTTTTTCCCTCCAGGGAGCATATATTATACTGATGCTCCTTTGTTTCCTCATTTTCAGTGGGGACATCCAGGGGGAGTTCCCGGCGGCTTACATTTATATACGGGAGATCATCGATATTCTTTTTCGGTGTGCTGTCAGCCTTTTTCTCAAGTGCCAGAAACTCGGCGTTTGGATCGTATTTTTTCATTGAACGGCTCATAAACACCTTGAAAAAGAGAGCGACAACTACTATTATAATAAAAACAGGGGGAAAACGGTCCATTGTTTTTCCTTTCAGGAGGTTATGAAAAAATGTTCAAATGGTTCCAGGGCAAAAACAGGAAGGTCTTTACCGGGATAATAATTGCGATCCTGGTACTGGCCCTTATTATACCTGTGTGCGTAAATCTCTTTTACGTCCCGTGATGATATCTCCTAATAATATAACATAAAGAGGATCGAAATGAAGAAGTTTTTATGTATTATCCTGAGCCTGGCTTTGCTGTCAGGCATGACGGTCAGCGCTTTTGCAGGTGAAGGCGGTGTGTCTGTACTTGACGGACTGGGAGCGGGAGCCCACGGCAGGACTCCGTCAGATACCTCAAGTGAGGCTGAAAGCGAAGACAGCGGGGTTTCGGGAGTAGAATCAAAAAAAGTATATTCCGCAACTGATACAATCAAAGCCGGAGTGTATGCAGGTCCCATAGAACTGTCAGGGATGACCGCAGCCGAGGCACAGTCGGCTGTCGAGCAGTATGTCAAAGGACTGGGACAGACAAACATAGATCTGCGGGTCGGAGAGAACTCCGTACCGGTCACGGCGCATGAGCTGGGACTGGCATGGACGAACAAAGAGATCATAGATGAAGCGATGGGTCTTTGCAAGCAGGGCAATATCATCAAGCGTTTCAAGGACATCTCAGACCTGAAGCGGACAAACAAGGTATTTCCTCTTGCGTACAAGGCAGATGATGCCTCCGTCAGGCGTGTGATCGAAACACAGTGCGCTGTGTTTGACACACCTGCAGAGGACGCAACCCTGAAGCGTGAGGACGGAGTCTTCACGGTAGTGGGCGGACAGAACGGCAGGACGGTCAATGTAGGCGAATCGGCAAAGATAGTGGAGGATTTCATGGCAACCTCCTTTAACGGATCACCTGCAAGCCTTGAGATGAAGGTAGATATGGACTATCCCAAGGGAGATCCCGAAAAGCTGGCAAAGGTGAAGGATGTTCTCGGAACCTTTACCACAAAATTCACTTCCTCCGGAAAGGACAGGGTGACAAATGTTTCAAACGGCTGTCGCCTCGTGAACGGCAGGACGGTTTTTCCGGGAGAACAGCTGTCCGTGCTTGAATGCATCACACCCTTCACGGAAGCAAACGGCTATGCCCTTGCAGGCTCGTACCTTAACGGAGTTGTGGTGGAAAGCTTCGGAGGCGGTATCTGTCAGGTGAGCACAACCCTGTATCAGGCGGCGCTTCGGGCAGAGCTGCAGATAGATGAAAGACACAACCATTCCATGGTCGTAAACTATGTGGACCACTCCGCCGACGCGGCCATAGCCGAAAGCGGCGGCAAGGACTTCAAATTTACGAACAACCTGGAATATCCCATATATATCGAAGGCTCGACCAGCCCGGAAAAGACCATCACCTTCACCATCTACGGAGTGGAGACGAGAGACCCGGACCGCAAGCTTTCCTTTGAGAGCGTGGATCTGGAAACCACGGAGCCTGTCGGAGAAAAGGTCATAGCGGACTCCTCACAGCCTGCAGGCTACGCCAAGGGACAGTCGGCCCATGTAGGCTACAGATCCGAATTCTGGAAGATAGTAAAGGTAAACGGAGAGGAAAAAGACAGGATCAAGATCAATTCCTCAAAATACAACGCGGTACCTGCAACACTCACCATGGGAACCGCAACCTCCAATCCCGTGACCCAGTCGGCCATCAGCGCGGCCATTGCGACCCAGTCCATAGCTTACTGCAAGGCCGTGGCGGCATCGGTCGCCATCGACGGAGGAGCCTCGGCTCTTGCCGGACAGCAGGCGGCAGCACCCCAGGATGCCGAGGTGGCGCCCGAAAATACTGCCGAGCAGAGCGACGGACAGGCTCAATGATAATAATGACGGGGTTTGCCGGACTTGCCGGGACACGAACCCTTCTTGAAAAAGAATATGACAGGCTGCTGAAACGTTTTTCACGGAATTTCCTGGACAGCATTCCTCCATATGAACCGGAAAAGGCGGCAGAGAATACAAAAAAGATCCTTGAAAGCAGAGGGACGGGAGATTTCGTACAGGCAGGAAAAGAAGGGATATTTGCAGCCCTTTGGGAATTTGGGGAAAAAATGTCCTGCGGCATGCGGATAGATACCACAGCCCTTTTGATGCTCCAGGAGACCATAGAGATAGCGGACTATCTCGATATCAATCCCTATGAGGATGACAGTACCGGGTGCCTCCTGTTTACTGCAGACGGTGAAAGGGCGGATTTTATTATACAGAAGCTGCATGAAAGTGACATATCCGCAGCCATCATCGGATACGAAACAAAAGACAAAGACAGACTGCTCATCAAAGGAAGCGAACGGAGATTTCTCACTCCGGCTTCGCGGATAGAAGCCGAAAAAAAGCAAAGGGAGACATATAATGCAAAACGAGATAAATGAATTGAGACAGAGGATATTAAAGGCCATCGAGCACGACGGAAGAGTGGATCTGGGAGATCTGGCCATCAGGCTCGGTGTGGACGAGACGGACGTGGCAAATGAGATGTCCGACATGGAAAAGGAAGGCATCATCTGCGGATATCACACCCTCATCGACTGGGACAAGACAGATGAACAGAAGGTCACAGCCCTCATAGAGGTCAGGGTCACGCCCCAGAGGGGACAGGGCTTTGATGTCATAGCGGAGAGGATCTACAAATTTGCCGAGGTCGATTCGGTATATCTCATATCAGGAGGCTTTGACCTCATGGTCATCATGGAGGGACAGACCCTCAAGGAAGTTTCGAGGTTCGTTTCCGAAAAGCTGTCGGCTCTGGAATCGGTCCTCAGCTGTGCCACCCATTTCATCATGAGAAAGTACAAGGTGAACGGAACCATACTGGCAAAGAAATACGAGGATGAAAGGATGCTGATCACGCCATGAAAGATCCCATAGCCTCAGTTGTCCGCAACATGAAGCCTTCGGGCATCAGGAAGTTTTTTGATATAGTCTCCGAGATGAAGGATGCCATATCTTTGGGAGTCGGCGAGCCGGATTTTGACACGCCCTGGCATATCAGAGATGAGGGCATCTATTCGCTTGAAAAGGGGAGGACTTTCTATACCTCAAACTCCGGACTGCTGGAGCTTCGCCGCGAGGTATCAAAGTACATAGCAAGATCTACAAATGTTACCTATGCGCCAAAGGAAGAGGTGCTGATCACGGTCGGCGGAAGCGAAGCCATAGATATGGGACTGCGCGCTCTCATCAATCCCGGGGATGAGGTCATCATACCTCAGCCAAGCTATGTATCCTACGAACCCTGCGCCATACTGGCGGGAGGAAAGCCCGTTATAGTTGAGCTTGAGGAAAAGGATGAGTTCAGGCTCACTCCGGAAAAGCTCCTGGGTGCCATAAGCGACAGGACAAAGGTACTGATCCTGCCCTTCCCCAACAATCCCACGGGCGCCATCATGGAAAGAGAGGATCTGGAAAAGATCGCTCCCATAATAAAAGAGCACGACATCTATGTTTTAAGTGATGAGATATATTCGGAACTGACCTACAAGGGAAGCCATACCTCGATAGCATCCCTGCCCGGGATGAGAGAGAGGACCATCCTCATCAACGGCTTTTCAAAGGCCTTTGCCATGACAGGCTGGAGGCTTGGTTATGCCTGCGGTCCGGAAAACATCATTTCCCAGATGACAAAGCTTCATCAATACTGCATCATGTGTGCTCCGACCACAAGCCAGTATGCCGCGATCGAAGCATTGAAGCACGGCGAGAGGGATGTGGAGGAGATGAGAAATGCCTACAACGAGCGCAGGCGCTTCCTCATGCACGAGTTCAGGAGGATGGGACTTGACTGTTTTGAACCCTACGGAGCCTTTTATGTATTTCCCAGTATCAAACGCTTTGGCATGACCTCGGATGAATTTGCCATCAAACTCCTTGAAGCAAAAAAGGTTGCGGTGGTCCCGGGGACAGCCTTCGGAGACTGCGGCGAGGGCTTCCTGCGAATATCCTACGCCTACTCCATCGACAATCTCAAGGAGGCACTTTCAAGGATAGAGGAGTTTATATGCCGCTTTTGATCATATCCCTTGTCATCACCATATACGCATATCTGATGATCCGCTTCGGGATCCATATGTTCCAGCAAAACGGCTACAAGAACAGGGTCCACCTGAAATGGATCGGCACAAACACGGCCCGGTGCTATACGGGACCCTTTGATATGAAACCCTCCAAAAAGCCCCTGGTATACACACCCAGGGTCATCCGTCTCTTTGTGACTACTGTCCTGATCTTTTCGATCTGCTGCATCCTGAACAGATTTTTCGGGAACAATGTCACGCTTTTTGTCTTTGTACTTGTCTATACCTTCATCCTCGGGCCCTTCCTGCCTGTGATATCAAATATCATCAATTCACCGGTGGAAAAGTCCATAGCGAGGGGCTTTATCAAAAAGGCAATGGGAACCCTGTCAAAGATGGACGATCTTATTATCATAGGGATCACGGGCTCCTATGGAAAAACCAGCGTCAAGTTCTATCTTGAAACCCTCCTTTCTTCGGAGTTCGAGGTGCTGGCGACGCCGGAAAGCTACAATACGCCCATGGGAGTGGTCAAGACCATCAATGAGCACCTGCGTCCCACCCACAAGATCTTCCTGTGCGAGATGGGAGCCAGAAACGTGGGCGACATCAAAGAGCTCTGTGACATAGTACACCCCCGTCACGGCATCATCACCTCCATCGGAGCGCAGCATCTGGAGTCTTTCAAAACCCAGGAGAACATCACAAAAACAAAGTTCGAACTGGCGGATGCCCTGCCGGAGGACGGAAAGCTCTTTTTGAACTATGACAACGAATTTATTCAGGAGCATAATAAAAACGCCGCGGCCATCACCTACTCCACCATCGGCAACGGAAAATACAACGCATCCGATATAGTGACCTCCGTAAACGGAACGGAATTTACGGTGACATCACCGGAGGGTGAAAGCGTCCGCTTTGCCACAAAGCTTATCGGATCCCACAATGTGGTAAATGTGGTGGGAGCCATCGCCGTGGCAAATACTCTCGGCATAAGCCTTGAAAAACTGAAGCTTCCGGTGAGAACCCTGCAGCCCGTGAAACACAGGCTCAACATGACCGAAAAGAACGGCATCACCATCATAGATGATGCCTACAATTCAAACCCCGCCGGCGCAAAGGCGGCACTCGACACCCTGTCCATGTTTGAGGATGCGGTCAAGATCCTCATCACGCCGGGCATGGTGGAGCTTGGCGAAAAGGAAGATGAGCTGAACGAAGCATTCGGACGGCAGGCAGCGGTGAGCGCGGATTACATCCTGCTTGTCGGAAAGAAGCACACCGAACCCATAGCAAAAGGTATCAGGGAAGAAGGCTTCGACGAAAAGAAGCTTTTCATAGAGGACAGCTTCAACGACGCCCTCACCCGCGTATATTCCATACCCGGCGAGCAGCACAAGGTTCTGCTCATCGAAAACGACCTGCCGGATAACATGTCATAAAGGTGTTTTCCGGACAAGGACAGAAAAGAAACCAGGGGGACGGTTCTACTGTATTGGTACCTCACGATACAGTAGAACTGTCCCCCGGACCGGACAAGAAGGAAAGACTAGGGGGACGGTTCTCTGTTTTGGAATTTCACGAAACAGAGAACTGTCCCCCGGACAAGGATAGAAAAGAAACCAGGGGGACGGTTCTACTGTATTGGTAGCTCACGATACAGTAGAACTGTCCCCCGGACGAGACAAGAAAGAAAAGACAAGGGAGAATATATGAAAATAAGAATAGCCCTCATATTCGGAGGCAGATCAGTAGAACACGAAGTATCCGTCATCTCGGCCCTCCAGGCCATGGCCAACATGGACAAAGACAGATACGAGATCTACCCCGTATACATGACAAAAGAAAATGAATTTTACTACGGTGAAAAAACCGGAGATATCGAGGCCTACAGGCAGATCCCGTCCCTCATTTCCGCCTCGGAGAGGGTGGTTCTCATAAATGAGAAAAAGAGATTCTATCTCGTGAACTATCCCGGAAAGAGATTTGGAACAAAGACAAAGATCGAGGTCGACATAGCCTTTCCCGTAGTCCATGGCACAAATGTGGAAGACGGTACCCTCATGGGGTATCTCAAGACTGTAGGCATCCCCTTTGTCGGCTGTGATGTGACCCCGGCAGCGGTGGGCATGGACAAATATCTGCAAAAGACAGCCTTTGAGTACAACGGCATCCCTGTTCTGAGATGTCTTCGTTTCTCCCTGGCAGACTACAGGGATATGGACAGCCTTGCAAAAAAGACAGAGGAAGGGATAGGCTATCCCGTCATAGTCAAGCCCGTAAACTCCGGATCCTCTGTCGGCATCATGGTGGCAGACGACAGGACGGGTCTGGTTAGGGCCGTGGACAATGCCTTCCTTTTCACAAATTCCATCCTCATAGAAAGAGCCGTGAAAAACCTGAGGGAGATAAACTGTTCCGTGCTTGGTGATTCAGAGGATGCAAAGGCCTCGCCCTGCGAGGAACCCTTTCACACAGATGAGATTTTAAGCTACGAGGACAAATACCTCAGCGGCGGCAAGGGAAGCAAGAACAAGACCGGTGCGGCAGCCTCAGGCTCAAAGGGCATGGCATCACTTCAGAGAAAGATCCCTGCTGATATCCCGGAGGAGCTATCAAAAAAGATACAGGAACTGTCCGTCAAGGCATTCAGGGTTCTCGACTGCAGCGGAGTAGTCCGCTTTGATTTCATTCTCGATGAGGACTCAAAGGAGCTTTTCCTCAACGAGATCAATACCATACCGGGCTCCCTTTCGTTTTACCTCTGGGAAGCCGACGGTTTGTCATACAAAGACCTCCTCGACAGGCTCATAGACCTGGCCCTGAAGCGTGCCAGAAACGAACGCCGTGTCAACTTCTCCTTTGAAACCAACCTTCTCGACAAAGCCTCCTTCTCGGGAGTGAAGAAATAAGACAGGAGATGAGGGGGACGGTTCTCTGTTTTGGCACTTCACGAAACAGAGAACCGTCCCCCGGACTGAATAAAGATGAAAATAAACATAAACAACATCGAAACCTCATACGAATCCTTCGGTGAAGCCGGCCCATATGTACTGGTGCTTCCCGGCTGGAGCGCAAAAAAAGAACTCTACAGACCTGTGGCAGAAAGCATTTGCGAAAAATACCGCGTGATCCTTCTCGATCTCCCCGGTTTTACAGGCGGCACCCCCGAACCACCCGAACCCTGGGGAGTTGACGAGTATGTTGTATTTGTCTCAGACTTCATCAAAACCCTTGGAATAGAGAAGCTGTCGATCATCGGTCATTCTTTTGGCGGACGCATCATCATCAAGCTCATGAACAGGGAAAATCTGCCCTTTGAGGTGGAAAAACTAGTCCTCGTTGATTCTGCGGGCATCAGGCACAAGGTGACCGGAAAAGCAGCCCTGAAACAAAAAGCCTTCAAGGTCGCAAAAAGGTTCATGTCAGAAAAACAGCTGGAAGAATACAAAAAGACCCATGGTTCGGCCGACTACAGGAATGCCACGCCTCTCATGCGTGCCACCATGGTGAAGGCCATAAACGAAGACCTGACAGATCTCATCCCGGGCATCAAGGCCGAGACCCTGCTCATCTGGGGCACCGCGGACACCGCTACTCCCCTAAGCGACGGTGAGTACATGGAGAGCCGTATTGAGGGCTCGGGCCTGGTGCGCATTGAAGGCGCAGGCCACTTTTCCTTCCTCGACCAGCCTGTCATCTTTGACAAAGTCATGAAATCCTACTTCAACATCTGAAGAAGCTTTAAGGGGACATCTTAGCACAGGGGGACGGTTCTCTGTTTTGGTATTTCACGAAACAGAGAACTGTCGCCCTGTTATTTTTCGACCCCGAAATTTCCCATCCTCTAACCGAATAGATGTATAACCCCTATAATAAAAGCAAAGCATTTAAAAATAACAAATGCTTGACTTTTAAACACACGGGGGTTATCGTATGGAAAGAGTGTGTGAAACTCTGTCTGTTTGCGTATTCATTTTTACGCTGACGGACAAAGAGAAGAGGATTCCCTATCATTTCACATATCATCCGGGGAATGTGTGCCCCGGACAGGCGGAAGTGTGAGCCGCCTGTCCGGACCTCTTCAAAGGGAGAGCCTTCCGGTTCGGACCCACGATCCATCACAAGGCCGGGAGGGGTTATGAAAAGGGGAGACCCGATCCGTTTTGGTAATTTCAGATGTACGAGATCCGAAGTTACAGGCACAGTGAAAACGTCTTTCGATGTACGAGATCGTAAGTCGCGGACACAAAAGAGGGAAGCGCATTCAAAAAACAAACAAATTTTTCAGAAAGGACAAAGAAAAATGAGAAAAAGACAATGGAAAAAGATCCTGTCAGTGGTTCTCGCGCTTGCAATGGTATTCTCAATGAATATCACCGCATTCGCTGACGAAGTTGCCGATCCGGCAGCAGTCGAGCAGCCCGCAGCAGAGCAGCCTGCAGAGACACCTGCAGCAGAAGAGCCTGCACCTGCGGATGAAACAACACCTGCAGCAGAGGAGCCTGCAGCACCTGCGGATGAAACTCCCGTAGCAGAGCAGCCTGCACCTGCAGACGAAACACCCGCTCAGGATGCCGAGGGTTCGGCTGGGGGCGAGTCCGAGGATCCGGCTGGAGCAGGTGATACTCTTCCTGCAGGTATAAAAGTTGTGTATGGGAATGGAACAGTTGCTGATACAAGCGAATACAGGTATAGTGCAAATACAAATACGCTTGAAGTGCTTCAACACGGTCTTTATATTTCCTCGACTGCAAATGACGGGAAGAGTAATACTATTGTAATTGGAAACAATAATAAATATGGCGTTTACTTGTTTGCAAATAATTATGCATTCGTAGGGGATGGTGTAGAAGCGACTCCCAATGACGAAGATAGTCTTAGGAAGGGTACAACACTTACCATAATCAACAAGACAAACGCTACAGCAGCTGATTTATTTGTTGCTGACAATATCAAAGCAGAAAACAGGGTTGCGGACGGATTTGCAAGTGCAACATTGTATGATAGTAATATGGATCCTGCAAGTTACGATGGTGGAAATGCAAGCGCAGCTGGCTATTATGCAATGAAGGATTCCAAGCTTTACACTTCAAATGCATTTACTCATAGTGAAAAATATGATCCGCCTGAACGTGTGGTATTTGTAAGTGAGAATGGAACACTTAAGTTAACAAATGAGGTTACGGGTGAAGAATTAAATGATCTCCAGTACATCATAAAGAAAGGCGATCGGACAAAGCCTGGAAGAGACGCTGTCTCAGGTGATAAGATTGGGAAGGCAAATGGTGTCTCTAAGGTACTGCCTCATCAGGGAAATGGAGAGTATTATGCATGGGTAAGAGTAAGTGAGAACAAAGCAGCTCATCAGTTCTCATCTGATTGGGTAAAGACATCTCCTGCATCTGTTACTGTTAGGGCAACAGTTTCCGACAATATTGACGGAGTTCTGACAGTAAGCGGTCTCAAATTTGTAGCAAAAGAAGGTGGAAGCGTCTCTTACGAAGCGGATTCAGATGGAATTTATACTGTTAAAATCCAGGGAGAGGTAGAGGTACGTAAAGATTCTGCTATAAATCCTGTTTCGATTAATGTTGCAGCAGGCGCTACTCTCGATGTTGACAGTTCTGTAAATAATGGAACAAATGTCTCTGTAACAGGTTCCGGTACGGTTCTCTTTAACGGTCCTTTAAATACAGAATTTGATTCGTTTGCAGCCGGTATCAAGATTGGTGCAGGTGAGGATGTGGCAGATGGTAAAGGTGTTGTTTGCCTTATAAGCGGCGGGAGCATCACAACAAATAAATATAAGCTCTTCGTCAAGGGTGAGGATGAACCTTCGACAGTTGGCGGAACAGAGCTCAAGGTTCTTTCCGTAACCGCATCAAACGAAAGCAAAAATTCCTACATTCTTAATGTGACTGGTGAATTTATTGACCTTAATAGTGGCAGCGCTAAGGCTATCCTCAGCGAAAACGAATCTGAGTTTATATCGGGAACCGTTAATAAGATGGTGATCAGTGAAAGCGCCATACATAATGTTTCAGTCAAGATAGGCAGTGGGCGCACACTTCTTGCAAATAATACAACACCTATAGCGTTCTATTTTGTGGATGTCCCCGGAAGATTTACGAACGCATTCCCTGCCGGAATATATGAAGGTATGGAGCGTACGGACGGAATCTATATTAAGAATGGTTCTGATGCACAGAAGAAGCTGGCCTCCAGCTATGAGTTCATTCTTTCTACAAACAATACAGCCACAAAGGCTCAGATAGAATCGTGGACCGGTTGGGAGATTGGAACCTCAAATCCTGTAAGAGCTGTTGCAAACGGAGGTTATGCCTCCTCCGGCAAGACATACTATCTGTATGGAAGGAAGAAAGCAAACAATGATGCTGATGATTTCGGACTTCACTCGGATGCGGCTGTGATCGGCCAGTTTACCACTCTTGGAAAGACCTCGATCTCTATCAACCTTGCACCGGGCAAGTCAATATCACCCAACTATGCAGGTGATGTGGATCAGCTTACTGCAAAAGAACAGCTCGCCTTCTTTAAGGCTCAGAGTGAAAAGGTTCTCAACAGCAGCTTCTTTAGCTGGACCTTTAACTATCCCAAGAAGAATCTGCAGGTTGTGGAAAACGATAATTACAAAGATAATGTTTTGTATGTGAAGGAAGATGGTTATAAGGTCGGTAGTTTGATACTGCATGTTTATCCTTGGATTACGGATCATTTTGACTGGACAAGTGAAGTTACAACAAAAAATCTATACAACCTCACTCCCGGAAAATATGCTGTGTCCGCACAGTTCAGTAATACTGCGCATGAGAATGTTGGTACAAAATATGACGATATGCCTGTAGGCGAGTCTAACCACGTATCATTTAATGTTATCAAGGCTCCAGTAAAGTATGAGGCGAAAGTCGAAAGCCCTGCTATATCGGGCAACATCACACCTCCTACACTTAAAGCAACAAACCAGATCACTGGTGCACCTGTGGATGACACATTGACAGGAGTTCAGTTCCTTTACAACGGAAAGACTGAGGATCTTGCTACCCTTAAGGTTGGCACCTACAAGGTAACTGTAAGTCAGGGCGCACTTGCTGATGATGGAAGCACAAGGTACTTCACCAGCATGAAGGATACTGCAAATACTAACTACAAGACAGAGACGGAACTGGTCGTTGTTGCAAAGGACGGACTTACTGTGACCGGTACATCAAAGGGAGTATTCTACGGAGCAAGCGTAAATGCAGTCAAAGACAGCGTGGTTCCGGTATTTTCACTTGGCGGAACAGATGTTA
Source organism: uncultured Lachnospiraceae bacterium (assembly GCA_947166195.1). GTDB lineage: Bacteria > Bacillota > Clostridia > Lachnospirales > Lachnospiraceae > NK4A144. The sequence goes on along the minus strand of CAMVDF010000004.1, from coordinate 3,656 downwards.
CAGATAGATTTGCTGACGATTTCCGCAAATATGTGAAGGTCCTTGAAGCTCCTTCATCAAATGTTGCTGCTGCAACAGCAATCACTGAAGAAAAAATGAAGACTGTCAGCGCGGGACAGTCAGTATATGCTTACATAATTGACGCTCCTATCGGTACGGCAAAAGCATCATCAAATGCGATTGAGGTCAAGATCAAAAAGAGACCCATCAATCTTTCTTATGACGAGAAGGGTGACGGGACAGTAACGTGGGTTGAAGAGTACAGAAATGCAGCTAAGCCCAAGAGTGCGGTAAGTGCAAGCAAGATCACGGGTACGGTCTTTGATCCCGGAAATGATTACCAGCTTACACCTAAGCAGATCGCTGGAACTACACTTTTTGATATGTCAGCTGGACCGGATGTATCGCTTGACCTTTCGCTTGTAAAAATGAGCATCCCGGGAGCCTATACTGCATCGTATAAGAACTATGCGCTTTCAAGTGACTTCGTTGAGAATTATCAGATCAGCGATAATACTGTAAATTACGAGGTTCTCGCAAGATACTATGTGAAGTACATACTTGAGTATAACGGAAAGAAATGGGTATCAAGTAATGTGGTCGATGAGGATGAGATCGACAGCGGCGTTGCAATGAAGATCAAGCCTACCGATTACAAGACAGTAAGTTGGGGAAGTGCAGACGGGAAGGATGCAGGTGTCCTTGGAGACGTCAATAGGATAACAAAATGGCGTTATCAGAATCTTGAAAATAATGATACCGGTGATATACCTGCTGAAGGCTACGTATGGGTCAAGCCCAACGATTATGTAGTATATGCGATAGTAACAGCAGTTGCTTCAAAGATCGGTGATGATGCGGCGGTTATGGTCGAGTCACTGACACCTGTGACATATGATGGAACAAACCACGTATTCCTTCATGATGAAAAGGCAAACAAGAAAGGTGATCTTGGTCCTCTTGTGATCTATGACAAGAAGGAGTTCAAGAATAACGGTACGGACAACAGCTACATGAGCGAGGGTGATCCTCAGTATGATGATTACAAGAATATGATCAAGACCAATGACTTCTATCTGGTTGTAGACAATACTGCGGATGGATCAGTCGATGAATGGAGAAAATATCTTGTAGAAGGTACGGATTATACTGCTACCTACAAGAATAACAAGAATGCATCGGTCGCTTACAATCCTTCAGTCAGCGGAGACAGTGCAGACAGCGGCAAGAATGGTGAAGATGCTACCTTCAGACAGCTCTTTACTGAAAAGAAGAGACCGCAGGTAGTAGTAAAGGGTAAGGGCAACTACAAGAGTCTGAAAGCAACCGTATACTTTGATATTCTTCCTGATGAGGTTGATTTTGCTGACATACCGAATGTTTCTGATTTTTATGCACCTAACAAGACTCTCAAGGTGACACCCAAGCCTTATGATTGGATATGGACAAATTATCAGAAAGATAAAGATAAGAAATATATCCTCAAAGAAGGCAAATACAATGACAAGAAGGGTGCGTATACCAAGGATTTCGTGAAAGAGATCTACAAAGTTACTCGTAACGATGCAGGAGTCGAAGTTAAGAGGGATCTTGTAACAAACTTCAAGAAAATCGCAGCCGGTGAATATGTTGCAGTCGTGAAATATACGAACAACTACTCAGGAACTGATGAGAGTTACTTTGAAGTCAAGACCACCTATCTTCTTGACAAGCAGACCTTCAAATTTGCAAAGACCAAGCCTTGGGCTTCAACACCTCTTACTGTTGCAGACTTCAATGTGACAGCAAAGGATAAGAAAAAGAAGGCTGCTATAGAAATTCTTTCAAATGCAGATGGTCTTGCAAATGTTAAGCCCGGTATCTATGTATCAAATATAGACAAGAAGGTTGGAAAGGACAGCTGGGTTAATGTTGGAAATGATGAAACATATAAGTTTAAAGATGCCGGAGTGTACAGGGTTACTTATACTTCCAACGGTAAGCTCCTTGATACGAACTCAATAGTAGGCTCAAAAACCATTCAGATCACTGTCAAGGGAACCAAGATTAAAGCATCAGACTTCAAGATCGTCAAGATGGAATTTACTGGTGAACCCGTTGCAGCAAAGGTTGAACTCAAAAAACCCAACAAGTTCAAGACTGATGAGAACAGCAAGATACCTCTGGCAGATACGGCTTATGTAACAAAAGCAGGCGATGAGGATGACGCAGTAGATAATTATAATACAGACGGTGCTGATTGGGTTGATGGTTATTATGACGAAGGAACAACCCCTAAGGCAACCTTTGTAAAGAAAGGACTGTACAGTGTCCTGCCCGTAGCAAACAATGCTGATCTTGATGGACATAATATATATATTCAGCCTTCAGGAAGGTTCTATACTGAGGACGGAAATAACGGATGGATCAAACTGACCTACAATTACAGCAAGGTTAACCTGAAGAAGGCGGCATCATTGATCACCATTGTCAATAACAAGGAGGTTGAGGCCAATATTGGCGGTACGCCTGCAAACTTTGAAATAATGGCAAAGGGTGACAATACACATGCGGGAGGCGGTGAGTATCGCATTTCTGATAACAAGATTATCAAATCGATGTGGGGTGTTAAAGCCGGACAAACTGCTCGCTTCCAGATTTATGATACGTTATTTGATGTCACATTCAAGAACAATAAAAAGACAGGAACTGCGAAGGCTGTTATTAAACCCAACAATAACGCATATGCAAAGGCAAGGTTCACCGGATCTATTACCGTACCGTATACTATCGTAGACAAGAAGGTTGAGACTATTGGTATGTACAATGCAGATGCTCTTGGTGAGCCCGGAGCAGTAGTTGCAGATATAACCGATGCAGTAGAGCCGAAGGGTAACAAGAGCCCGAAGCCTGTGGTAAATCTTTATCAGGTGACGGTTGATGGTAAGAAGGTGACAAAGCTTAAGAACAAGACTGATTTTGCATGGACTGTTGGAAAGACTGTAAGCGGTGAAGGTATACACATCAATGCCACAGCACCCACAAAGGGAAGCTTCAGCTTCATAGACAAGGATCATGCAACAGGTGGAGCTACACTTGATGCTGGTTACTTCAACACCTTCGGTGCAAAGTCAAAGGTTAAGGCAACGCTTTCACAGGGAAGCGGATCCGGATATGATGCATCAAAGAAGGGTTATACTTATACCGGAAAGAGTGTTGAGCCTAAGGTAACAAGCATCACTTATGGCGGACAGACCTACAACTTCCCTGCTGGAATAAGTGAATCAAGCAACTTTGTTGTCAAGTACGACAAGAATGTAGAGGTTGGTACAGCAACAGCAACTATCACGATTAAGAAGAACGCAACGAAAGGCATTTCTGCAAATCAGGCATATCCTTATGGTGGAACTGTCAAGGTTAAGTTCAAGATCGTACCTCAGACCAACCAGAACCTGATCCTGAACAAATAATCGGGATCGGAAACAAGCATCATAGACGGACGAAAACTATAGCAATACCCACACCCCCGGGAGCGATCCCGGGGGTGTTTGCGTTGAAAAATACAGTGTCACGGGGACGGTTCTGTTGTCTCCTTCTGTATATATTTCCCCGATTATTATTCCTCCGTAGTCTAAACAAATGACAAAATGAAATTGACAAAATCCGGTTGTAAATGC